>JBEDGK010000345.1:0-10084 GCA_041174665.1 Pseudomonadota bacterium | reverse complement strand
CTCCTAAGGCTGACGCTCCTGCAGAAGCTCCTAAGGCTGACGCACCTGCAGAGGCTCCGAAAGCTGAAGAGAAGAAGTAATCATCTCTCGCTTCACAAAAAAGCCGTCCCTGAAAGGACGGCTTTTTTGCTTCTGCAGTCGTACAGCCTGTTCGCCACGCGCCAAGGGTCTGTTAAAAAACACGGTAACGAGCTGTCTGAGTTCAGTCCCAGAAGCGAAGCCGACCATCAGATACGTCGAGCAACACAGCGCCGACATCAGACCGCGTCGCAGATTTTCAAACAGATACTCAGCACGCCGTCCATTCAAATCCCTGTTCCTGACAAGCGATCTGTACCTCGACTTCTCCACGGATCACGCGATCGATCGCCGTGCCTACCAGTTCGGGCGTATTGTTCTTCTTCGACAGGTGCGCGGCGACCAGTTTTTTCAGGCGACTTTTGTCGATTGCCTCCAGCAAGTTGGCTGCATCCGCGTTGGACAAATGCCCGAGCGGGCCGGCAATACGGGATTTCAGTGAGGCGGGGTAGGCTGACTTGGCGAGCATCTCGCTGTCATGATTAAACTCCAGCAGCAAGGCATCGCACCCGGCCAGCGAGGCGATCACATGCGGCGTAGCGCAACCGATGTCGGTCAACACGCCGAGCTTGCTGCGACCGTCCGTTGCCGCATATTGCAAGGGCTCGCGCGCATCGTGCGGAACGGTGTAGGGTGTGATCTGCAAATCACCCACCGAGAACGTCTCGGCATCGCGGCAGAGGCGCACATCGACGCCGCTGGCATCATCCTGCACTGCTTCCCAGGTCCCATGACTGAGCCAGACCGGCACGCGGTATCGACGCGCCAGTCGGAACACACCCCCGACGTGGTCGGAGTGCTCATGCGTGACCAGAATACCGGCAAGACGAGAGGGATCGATGTCTAAGCGCGCGATGCGCCGCTCGACTTCGCGCGTGACAAAGCCGCAGTCGAGCATGAGATGGGTGGTGGTCGCGCCGGAAGCGACGGAAATGAGCAGCGCATTACCCTCGCTGCCGCTGCCAAGGCTGGCGAATCTCATCGTATCCGTGATCCCGCCACCGTGCTGAGCGCGAGACAGCAATAGCGCTATTTCAGCTGATCATTCAGCAGCGCGAGGATACGCTCGGCATTCGATGCCGGCGCCGATTCACCCTGCTCATTTTGCACGCTGACGCGGGTCCGAGTGTCGTTCTCGGGCTTGACCAGCACACGGTAGCGCTGGGCGCCCTTCTTGTCGTCCTTGGACTTGAACAGCCTGTCGAAGAATCCTGGCTCGCTGACCTTCTTGTCTGCGTCGGCCGCCTGATCGACGTAACGCACAAAATACAGTCCGCGATTGCGGTCACGATCCTCGACCGTGAAACCGACACGATCCAGCGCCAGACCGACCCTGCGCCAGGCACGATCAAAACCCTCTTCCACGGCCAGATGACTGCCGGCAGTGTCTTTGCCGAGCTTCGCTCTTTCCTGCGCGGCTGTTGCGGCATTGACCGTCGCGAGGGCTGCTTTGGGTGTGTCCTGATTCGTCAGGCGGGCCATCAGGCGGCCGAGGAACTCTGCTTCGAGTTCGGGATCGCTAGGGCGAGCGGTCCAGATGGTGCGCTCCTGCATCTTGTTGCCCGTCACGACCTCAGTGGCGCCACGGTGGCTGATGTAGATCTCGGTGCCGCCCTCGGCCGTACGCTCAAGACGCGTGCGGAACTTGTCTCGTTCGCCGGTGGAGTACAACGAATCGAGCACCTTGCCTATCGTGTTACGGATGAAATCCTGCGGAATCTTCGCGCGGTTTTCAGCCCAGTCCGTCTCCATCACACCGGCCTCGGGCGTTTCGGCCACCAGCAGGAAGCCACTCTCCTGCCAGAACTCCTTGATCTGCGGCCACAGCACATCGGGCGATTGCTTCGCGACGAGCCAACGCTGACTGCCAGCGCGCTCGACGCGAATGCCGAAACTCGTGTCAGCGGTCGGCGCAACCTTGCCTTGAACGACCTGTTCTGGCGCTTTCGCGCGCTGCGCATTGAAGCTGGAGGCGGTGGCGGTGCCACGCGCATTGTCATTCACAGTGTAGCGACTGTCGCCCTTGATCTGCGTGAGGTCGGGCGGCACTTCCAGCTTGGAGCCGGTGCTCTTGGCCTTGCTGGCGCTCTTGTAGTCGATCTTCTCCGGTTCAAGCATGTCACTGACTGAGCTGCAGCCGGCAAGACTGGCGAGTACGAGCGACAAGAGCCACACGGAGCGGCGGCGCACGAAGCGTTGCGGTAGGACGAAAGAAGTCATGAGGTTCGGATCGAAAAAAGGACTGGGCAAAAGGTTCGAAAGGCAACCACGCAGGTCGGGTAAGGCAGCGCGATCAATGGATACCTGCTTCACGCAATGCGGCGCTCACAGCCTCTTGATGCCCGCTGCCCAGCGGCACCAGCGGCAGCCTTATGCCGGAGGGGATTCGGCCCATCTGCGCGAGCGCCCATTTGACCGGCACCGGATTGGGTTCAACGAACAGACGGTTGTGCAACGGGATTAGTCGGTCATTGATGGCGACCGCCTCGGCGATCTTCCCTGACATGGCCGCCACGCAAAGCTCATGCATGGCCTTGGGTGCGACATTGGCCGTGACGGAGATATTGCCCTGACCACCGCAAAACATCAGCGCCATCGCCGTTGCATCATCACCAGAGTACACCGCAAAGGACTTCGGCACTGCGCGCAGCAATTCGGTACCGCGCGCCAGATTACCCGTCGCGTCCTTGACGCCAACGATGCCGGGCACAGACGCGAGACGGACGATGGTGTCATTATTCATATCGGCCACGGTGCGACCTGGTACGTTGTACAGAATGACCGGCAGATCTACCGCTTCGGCGATCTTGCGGAAGTGCTGATACATGCCCTCTTGCGTCGGCCGATTGTAATAAGGAACGACTTGCAGCGAAGCGTTTGCGCCCACGCTCTTGGCGTAGTGCGTCAGTTCAATCGCTTCTACCGTCGAATTGCCACCGGTACCAGCGATCACGGGAATGCGTCCGGCGACATGTTCGATGCAGACCTTGATCAGCTCGCAATGCTCATCCACCGATACGGTGGGCGATTCTCCGGTGGTGCCGACGATCACGATGCCATCCGTGCCTTCAGCGATATGCCAGTCGATCAGCTTTTTCAGACAAGGCAGATCAAGACTGCCATCGTCGTGCATCGGCGTCACTATTGCGACTATGCTGCCCTTGATCATGGTTGTGCCACCGAAAAACCCGAAACCGTGATTGTAGCGGATCACCATGACAGGCGGACAGATATCCGGCAGCGCCGGTAGTTGTCAGGCTGTGTCCAGCGCGCGTGCCTCGGCAGAGGTCTCGGCAGTCCGGCGCAGCAAGCAAATGCGTTGCACCATCGCGGGTCGGGGATGATGAAGATAGCCATCTTCGAATGCCAGCACATGCAATGTGGGATCGCCGGAGGCCATTTGCAGCAATTCGCCGGGAGACAGGAGAAAAGCAGGATTGGAGGGCTTGCCAAAAAGACCATTACCTTCTGCAAAGGTCTCGTAGATCAGCACGCCACCGGCGGCCAAACTAGCGAGCAGCCCGGGCAGCAATGGCCGGTGAAGGTAATTGGTGACCACAATGCCGGAAAAGCGTCCAGGGGCCAGCGGCCAGTCTGGCAACAACTCGCTGCCCGAGGCTTCGAGGTCGACAGCCTGTGTGCGAATGCGCTCACCGGCAGCCGACGACAGGGCCAGAGGATCGCGATCCACTGCCAGCACCTGATACCCGAGCGCCGCCAGATGCCGCGCATGCCGTCCGCCACCACAAGCGAGATCCAACACCCATCCGCCCGCAGGTATCAAGCCGGCGAAGCGTGCCACCCACTGCGACGGCGTAGACTGGCCGATGTGCGAGGTCATGCGTAGCGGTGCTTAGTTGTACGACAGGCCCATCTCTTCACGCACATCGCGCATCGTCTCCTGCGCATACTTGCGCGCCTTGTCGCAGCCATCGGCCACGATCGCGCGCACCAGCGAAGGATCATCGAGATATTGCTGCGCACGCTCGCGCATGGGCTCTTGTTCTTTCAGGATGCCGTCGATCACGGGTTGCTTGCACTCGATACAGCCTATGCCCGCCGACTTGCAGCCTTTCACCACCCATTCATGTGTCGCCTCATCGGAATACACCTGATGAAATTGCCAGACCGGACATTTGTCCGGATCACCCGGATCAGTGCGGCGCACGCGGGCTGGATCCGTTGGCATCGTTCGGATTTTTTTGGTGATCGTGTCTCGGTCATCACGCAACGCGATCGTGTTGCCGTAGCTCTTGGACATTTTTTGTCCGTCGAGTCCCGGCAGCCGCGACGCTTCCGTCAGCAGGGCTTGCGGCTCGACCAGAATCAGCTTGCGGCTGCCTTCCAGATAGCCAAACAAACGCTCCCTGTCGATCATTGACAAATTCTGCGCATCATCCAGCATGGCCCTCGCCTGCTCCAGCGCATCTTCCTTGCCCTGCTCCTGATATTCGGTGCGGAGTTCGTAGTAGAGCTTGGCGCGCTTGGTGCCGAGTTTTTTCACTGCCTCTTGCGCCTTTTGCTCGAAATCTTTCTCGCGCCCATAAAGATGATTGAACCGTCGAGCGATCTCTCGCATCATTTCAACGTGCGGCACCTGATCTTCACCGACGGGTACCATGCTGGCACGATAGATCAGTACATCGGCGGCTTGCAACAGCGGATAGCCGAGGAAGCCGTAGGTAGCGAGATCGCGGTCAGCGAGTTTTTCCTGCTGGTCCTTGTAGGTCGGCACACGCTCCAGCCAGCCCAGCGGCGTGGACATGGACAACAACAAATGCAGCTCCGCATGCTCGGGCACCTTGGACTGAATGAAGATGATCGCCTGCGACGGATCGATGCCGGCAGCCAGCCAATCGATCACCATGTCCCAGGTGCTCGTTTCGATGATCGACGGGTCATCGTAATGCGTGGTCAGCGCATGCCAGTCAGCGACAAAGAACAGACAGGGATGTTCGGATTGCAGCCGAACCCAGTTCTTCAGTGCGCCATGATAGTGGCCAAGATGCATGGCGCCGGTCGGCCGCATGCCGGAAACAACTCGATCTGGATACATGGGAATCTCAGGTCAGCAGTAATTTGAGCGGGGAAATCAGAATGTTGAGCAATACATTGGCGCCGCTGATGACAGGGATCATCCAGTAATTCAGAAGATTCAGCATCATCAGACCAATCATGATGAAGAAGCCGTAAGGTTCCAATCGAGCGAAACGAAATGCCCAGCGCATCGGCAGCACACTGGTCATCACTCGGCCACCATCCAGTGGCGGCAGCGGAAACAGATTGAAAGCAAACAGCACGAGATTGATCTTCACGCCTGCGCGAGCGACTTCATAAAAATAGGCTTCTTCGATGTTTGCTGCATCCATCACGAAGAACAACGCCATCCATAACAGACCCATGAACAGATTGGCCACCGGACCTGCAAGCGCTACCCAAGCCATGTCTTTCTTCGGGTTGCGCAGTCGGGCAAAATCCACCGGTACCGGTCGTGCGTAGCCGAACAAGAAAGGGCTGCTGACCAAGGCCAATAGCAATGGGATCAGTATCGTGCCGAAAGGATCGATATGCTTGACCGGGTTCAGGCTCATTCTGCCCTGAGAGTAAGCGGTCAGATCACCAAAATACTTCGCCGCATAGGCGTGCGCCGCCTCATGCAGCGTGATGGCAAACAGCACCGGCAATGCATAGACCGCAATGGCCTGGATAATCTCATTCATTGCGCAGATTTTAACAGAGCGAATGCCCTTAGTTGGCCGGCAAGATCGGTGAGAAAGTGGCTGACAGGCAGGCGCGGCCGCCAGCGGTCAGGGTTGCACGCTCTCAGCCAACCTACGCAAACAGACTGGTATCGCCGCGACCGCGACGGGTGACTTCCGGCACCTCCCCCGTCAAGTCCACCACCGTGGTCGGTTCCAGGCTGCAGCTGCCGCCGTCGATGACCAGCTCAATCTGTTTCTGCAACTGGTCGCGGATCTCGGCAGGATCATTCAGCGGCATCTCGCTGCCGGGCAAGATCAGGGTGGTGCCCAGCAAAGGCTGGCCCAGCTCGGTCAGCAGCGCCTGCGCAATCGCGTGCTCGGGGACGCGCAGACCGATGGTCTTGCGGGAGGGATGAGAGAGTCTGCGCGGCACTTCCTTCGTCGCTTCCAGGATGAAGGTGTATGGCCCCGGCGTTGCCGCCTTGAGCATTCGGTACTGCCGGTTATCGACTTTCGCGTAATTGGCGAGATCGGACAGATCGCGGCATAACAGCGTCAGGTGATGTCGATCATCGACACCTCGGATGCGACGCATCTTTTCAACTGCCGATTTGTCGTCCAGATGACAGACCAGCGCATAGCTCGAGTCAGTCGGCAGCGCGAGCAATCCGCCGCCATCGACGATCTGCGCCGCCTGCCGGATCAGACGCAGCTGAGGGTTGTCCGGATGGATCTGAAAGTACTGGCTCATAAAAAAATAAATGGCGACGGCCGAAGCCGTCGCCTGAAAAAGAATCTTCGCGAGACGATCAGGATTGCTGAAGCGCTGCAATCCGCTCTTCGATCGGCGGATGGCTAGCGAACCACTCCATCACACCCGCAGATTTATTGATGCCCAAAGCCGCCACCGATTGCGGTAATGCGGCTTCATGCATCTGACCCAACCTTGCCAGCGCATTGATCATCGGTCGCTTGCTGCCCAGTAGCTGAGCCGAGCCTGCATCCGCACGGAACTCACGCTGGCGCGAGAACCAGGCAACGATCATCGACGCCAGCAGCCCAAACACGATCTGGCAAATGATCACCGTGACCATGTAGCCAATACCGGTCGATTGCTCACCGTCGCGCGACAGCCAACGGTCGACCAGATAGCCGACCACGCGCGACAGAAACACGACAAAGGTATTCACCACCCCTTGCAGCAGCGTCATGGTCACCATGTCGCCATTGGCGATGTGCGCGACCTCGTGTCCGAGGACTGCCTCAACTTCTTCGCGTGTCATGTTCTGCAGCAGCCCGGTCGACACCGCCACCAGCGCATCGTTGCGGTTGGCGCCGGTGGCAAACGCATTCGGTTCGCCCTCATACACCGCCACCTCGGGCATGCCGATTCCGGCATCGGTGGCCAGACGGCGCACGGTGTCCACTAACCAGAGCTCGGTCGAGTTTGCCGGTTGCTCGATCACCTGTGCGCCGGTCGACCACTTGGCCATTGGTTTGCTGATCAGCAACGAAAAAATAGAGCCTGTAAAACCGACCACCAAAGAAAACGCCAGCAAGCCGCCAAGGTTCAAACCTTGTGCGTGCAGATAGCGATCCAGTCCAAGCACCGACAGTACGACCGACATCACCACCATTACGGCGATGTTGGTTAGCACGAACAGCACAATTCTTTTCATGAGCAGCTCTCCCTGAGAAGCTTCAATGAGTAAGGTGGACAGCGAAGGAAGACGGCCGCCCCACGCTGGCTATCTGCGATATGGGGCTGACGAATCTCATTTCAAGCGGAAATACCCATTCCTGATTCGGGGTCACAGCGCCCAATCATGCCAGACGGGCGTCAAACCCGCTGGCAAGTGCGGCAAGCTACCCAAATCAGCGCGCGACTCTTCGGGTCCGTGAAAATCCGAACCGCGTGATGCCAGCAAACCGTTCTTCTCTGCCAGCCTCGCGTACTCGGCATACTGATGAGGCGCATGGCTGCCCGTGATGACTTCAATGCCCTCGCCTCCCAGCGAGCGAAACTGTTCGATCATGGCACCAAGTTGCATATCGTCAAACGGGTAGCGCCCAGGATGCGCGATCACCGCGCGCCCGCCGGCAGAACGTATCCAGCGCACCGATTGCTCCAGCGTCGCCCAGCGATGCGGCACAAAACCGGGCTTGCCCTCGACCAGATAGCTCTGGAACACCTCCGAGACCGTGTTTCGCACACCGGCTTCGACCAAAAAGCGCGCGAAGTGCGTGCGCCCCAGCAGCTCCGGGTTATCTGCATACTTCATCGCTCCTTCGAAAGCGCCCGGGATACCCGCAGCCTGGAGCTGCGCAGCGATCTCCCGGCCGCGCTCCTCGCGGCCGCCGCGCACCGAGGCGAGACCTTCGCGCAAATCCTGATGAGTCTCATCAATGCCCAGCCCAACGATATGCACGGTCTTTCCGGCCCAGGTGATGGAGATCTCGACGCCCGCCACAAAATGCAACCCCAGATCGCCGGCTGCCTCGCGGGCCTCGGTGATGCCACCCAGTTCATCATGATCCGGCAGCGCCCAGACATCCACGCCATTCGCGTGCGCACGCGCCGCCAGCGCGGCGGGCGACAAGGTTCCATCGGAGACATTGGAATGGCAATGCAGATCAGCGTTCAGCATAGAAAACTTTAACGGTGGATGATCGAGATTGTACGCGCCTGCGGTGCTGTCCGCCGGCACCACATCAAGAGAGGAATTTTTCGATCAGGCGCGCCAACACCTCTGGCTGGTCGTGATGCAGCATATGCCCGGCGTCGGCAACGATCGCCGTACTGACGTTGGGTATGAACGCGCGCCGGCGATCAATCTCGGCGCGTGCCTCGGATTTGTTACCCATCCAGCGCCAGATGTCGGTGTTGTCCGCCTCGACCCAGAGCACTGGCGCGGTAATTTTTTCCCAGCAGGCTAAGACTTCCTCGGTCTGGTACAGCACGGGATTGGCGAGCTTGTGCGCCGGATCGCCGAGTATCTGCCATTTGCCCTGCTCATCCGGCGCCGCCCAGTGTCCGGCCAGAAACTGTGCCCGATGCAGAGTGATGCGCGGATTGGTTTTCATCAGCCGCGCGGCGACTTCGTCGCGGCTGGCGTAAGCGCGCATCGCGGGCGGCGCACGCAACTCATCCAGCCACCTCGCATAGCGTCCCGGTGCCATCCTGGCCTGCGTGGTAGGTAAACCAAAACCCTCCAGGTTGATCAGGCGCGCGACACGGGGCGGACGTACGCCCGCGTACAGGCCGGCGATATTGGCGCCCATGCTGTGGCCGATCAGATCAATCGCCGTGTCACCTGCGTAGTGATCGAGAAGCGCCTCGAGGTCAGCGAGATAGTCGGGAAACCAATAGCAGCCCGCGTCGCTGCGGTCAGTCAAGCCAAAGCCGCGCCAGTCCGGCGCTATCACATGCCATTCCCGCGCCAGACTATCGACAACAAACTGGAACGAGGCCGACACATCCATCCAGCCATGCAGCATGAATAATCTTGGCGCGCCCTCACGTCCCCAGTGCCGCACATGCATGCGCAGCCCGCGCAATGAGAGGAATTCGGAGCGTGATTGTATTTTTGGCGAGTACATCGGGATGGAGTGTCGACGATTGTCCGGTGCTTGCCAGCAGCCAGGGCTGACGGTAGCATCGCGCGACCATTATAAGGGGACAGACATGTCGGCCCAGACCGCCACAGACCAGTACGACACGCTCTACCGCGAGTTTCGCTGGCATGTTCCGCAGGATTTCAATATTGCCGACTGGTGCTGCGCGCGCTGGGCTCGTCAGCGCAACCGCGTTGCGATCTATGTCGATGACGAGATCGCGGGTGATCGCATCGTCACCTATGCCGAGCTGCAGCGCGAGGCCAATCGGCTTTCCCATCTCCTGCAATCACTGAATGTATCGCGCGGGGTGCGCGTCGCCATCGTGATGCCGCAGCGTCCGGAAGTCGCGGTCGCGCACATCGCCTGTCATCAGCTGGGGGCGATTGCGATGCCGATGTCGGTGCTGTTCGGCCCGGATGCGCTGGAATACCGCCTGCAGGATAGCGAAGCCTCGGTGGTGATTGTCGATCAGGCCGGGCTGCCGAATATTGCCAGCGTGCGTGCGCGCTGCCCGCGCCTCAAGCATGTGATTTCAGTCGATGCCCATGCGCCGCGCGCGATCGCCTGGCAAGAAGCGATGCAGTCGCAGCCGGATCGCTTCACGCCCGTCGGCACGCGCGCCACCGACCCCGCGCTGCTGATTTACACCAGCGGAACCACGGGATCACCCAAGGGTGCGCTGATGC
>JBEDGK010000344.1:0-6576 GCA_041174665.1 Pseudomonadota bacterium | reverse complement strand
AAAGCTCATCCGATGACAAACCCTCGCTTATAAAAGCATTTTTTAATAAATTTCTTCTCTCAAAAACAAAAGCTAGAGGCGCAACTAACACCGCCTTTGATAATGCAAGTGCCGTCAAGCCAGCAGATATACATGTACGCAGATCAACGACTGGGGAAATGCCAAGTGTCGAGGAAATAGTTTTAAATACGCCTAGCCCAAACTATTATCAGGAAGATATCGCGCAAAACACAACACCTCGTCGAAACGAACATAGTGACCCATCCGGAACAACGGTAACCTCGCACGATGAATACGCGGAACTTGGGCGGCGCCGAGCCTTGATTGAATCAGATGCAGGGCAATTCGATTTTGATATCCAAAACATCCCAACATTACTGCAACAACCTCGTGAGAACTTGCTATCGCCGCAGGATCTCGAGCCGACAGAAATCCTGAGTGATGCTTTTCAGATCTATTTCGAAGAGGGGAAAAAAGCTCATCAGACGAGTTTTTCTGACCGCGGCTGGACATTTCGAGAAATTCCTCAAACCAGTCAGTATCTGGGAGACCTGTTGACGAATTTAGAAAAAATACGGGGCACGAACGACCAGGCTCAACAACTGATCGAAAAAGCGAAAGTCGCATTACAAAAACGGATCGCGAGCCTGCACAGTCCCTAAAAAAACAAAACCCCCGGGCCGTGAGGCGCGGGGGCTGAAACAGTACTGCTGACTGTTCTTGTTAGTTATTCCGTAATCAGTCGTCGTAGTGTAGCGAATTATTTCCGCGTGTCAACAAAAGATTCCGGAACTTGACATTAACCCATCATTTCCCTGCCAGCTTCTGCCAGGTCTCGATGACCGAATCCGGGTTCAGCGAAATCGAGCTGATCCCTTCCTTCATCAGCCATTCCGCAAAATCCGGATGATCCGACGGGCCCTGACCGCAGATGCCTACGTACTTGCCTTTGGCCAGACAGGTCTTGATTGCTTTGGTCAGCAGCACCCGGACCGCTGGATCGCGCTCGTCAAAGTCGGCGGCCAACAACTCCATGCCGGAATCCCGATCCAGACCGAGGGTGAGCTGGGTGAGGTCGTTGGAGCCGATCGAGAAACCATCGAAATAGTCGAGGAATTCTTCGGCGAGCAGCGCGTTGGACGGAATCTCGCACATCATGATCAAGCGCAGACCGTTCTCGCCGCGCTTCAATCCGTGCTTGGCGAGCAGATGCACGACCTTCTCCGCCTGCCCGAGCGTGCGCACGAAAGGCACCATCAGCTCGACATTGGTCAGCCCCATGTCGTCGCGCACGCGTTTCATCGCGATGCACTCCATCTCGAAGGCTTCGGCAAAATCCGCCGCGACATAACGCGCTGCACCTCGGAAGCCGAGCATCGGGTTCTCTTCATCAGGCTCGTAGCGTGAGCCACCGATCAGTTTCTTGTACTCATTGGATTTGAAGTCGGAGAGACGAACGATCACGGGGCGCGGGTAAAAAGCCGCCGCGATAGTGGCCACGCCTTCGGCCAGCTTGTCGACATAAAACGCCTTTGGCGATGCATGGCCACGGGCGACCGATTCCACGGCTTTCTTCAGGTCGGGATCGACATTCGGATAGTCGAGGATGGCCTTGGGATGCACGCCAATGTTGTTGTTGATGATGAATTCCAGGCGCGCCAGACCGACGCCATCATTCGGGATGCTCTGAAAATCGAAAGCCAGCTGCGGGTTGCCAACGTTCATCATGATCTTGACCGGAATCTTCGGCAACTCACCGCGCGCGACTTCGCTGATCTCGGTCTCGAGCAGACCGTCATAGATCTTGCCCTCGTCGCCTTCGGCGCAAGAGACGGTGACCAGCGTGCCGTCCTTCAGCACCTCGGTCGCATCACCGCAGCCCACGACCGCGGGCACGCCCAGCTCGCGCGCAATGATCGCCGCATGGCAGGTACGACCGCCACGATTAGTGACGATCGCGGAGGCGCGCTTCATCACCGGCTCCCAGTTAGGATCGGTCATGTCGGCCACCAGCACATCGCCGGGCTGCACGCGCTCCATCTCGTCCGGATCTTTGATCACGCGCACCGGACCGGCACCGATCTTCTGGCCGATCGCGCGACCGTGGGTCAGAACGGTACCGCTGCCCTTGAGCTTGAAGCGCTGCTGGACATCGGCGTGGTTCTCCTGCGATTTCACGGTCTCGGGTCGGGCCTGCAAGATATACAGCTTGCCGTCGCGACCATCTTTGCCCCATTCGATATCCATCGGGCGGCCATAGTGCTTCTCGATGGTGACGGCATAGGTCGCCAGCTCGGCGATCTCGGCATCGTTGAGCGAGTAGCGGTTGCGCAGTTCAATTGGCACGTCGACCGTGCGCACTGATCGGCCTGCCTTGGCTTCACCGGTAAATTCCATCTTGATCAGCTTGGAACCGATGTTGCGGCGGATGATGGGCAATTTGCCGGCGGCCAGCATGGGCTTGTGCACGTAAAACTCGTCCGGATTGACCGCGCCCTGCACCACGGTCTCTCCCAGCCCGTAGCTGGAGGTGATGAAGACCACATCCTTAAAGCCGGATTCGGTGTCGATGGTGAACATCACACCAGCCGCGCCGAGATCGGAGCGCACCATGCGCTGAATGCCGGCGGACAGCGCTACCTCGGAATGCGTAAATCCCTTGTGCACGCGGTAAGAGATCGCACGGTCGTTGTACAGCGAGGCGAACACGTGCTTGATCGCCTCGAGCACGTTGTCGATCCCGACCACGTTGAGAAAGGTCTCCTGCTGGCCGGCGAAAGAGGCATCTGGAAGGTCTTCGGCGGTCGCGGAGGAGCGCACCGCAAATGACATCTCACTTGAAGAGTCATCGACAAGTCTATGATAAAAATCATCTATTTCTTTTTGCAGGCGCGGCTGGAACGGGGTATCGACGATCCATTGACGGATCTCGGCACCGGCTGCTGCCAGCGCGCGAACATCATCGATATCGAGCTTGGCCAGACGCTCGGCAATACGCTCAGCCAGCGACGGGCCGCCATCGCTGTAAGACAGGAAATCCCGATAAGCCTGCGCCGTGGTGGCAAACCCGCCCGGCACGCGTACGTCCATATGGGCGAGCTGGCTGATCATCTCGCCCAGGGATGCATTCTTGCCGCCGACGGACTCGACATCCGTCATGCGCAGGTTTTCGAAGGAAACGACGTAGGCCGCCCCCTGATCAGGGGCTTGATGGACCCCCTTGGTTGCTACGTTGGACATGACTACTACCTTTTTGATGATGAGAAATCTTCATAAGCGCCTCGCAACCGGGGATCATTTTGTTATTCTTGGGACAAGCTGCGTGGGAAAAATCAGGTGGCCGTCATTTTACAGGTCGCCAGCCTCTTTTTTCTGCGAATGACCGTACTTTTTGCATTATTTTTCTGTCAATTCACGATGCCCGATTCCACTCCTGCTTCCAAATCCAGTTACGACCGCACTGCTTTCTTCGTCTCTGACGGCACGGGTATTACGGCCGAAACGTTCGGGCATTCCGTGCTGATCCAGTTCGACCTGAGGTTTCGTGAAATCCGGCTACCCTTCGTCGATACGATCGACAAGGCGCATGAAGCAGTTCGCCGAATCAATGAATCTGCGGCAGCGGATGGCAAGCGCCCTATTGTGTTCACGACGCTGGTCAAGTCTGACCTCTCCGCGATTGTGCGCAAGTCCGACGGACTGCACATGGACTTGATACAAACCTTCGTCGAGCCGCTGGAACAGGAACTGGGCGTACCCTCGACCCACTCGATAGGCCGCAGTCACAACATCGCCGATGCCAACGACTACAAGAACCGCATCGAGGCGATCAACTTCGCACTGGCGCATGATGACGGGCAATCACATAAGAATCTGGCCACGGCCGATGTGATCCTGGTGGGCGTCTCGCGCTCCGGCAAGACACCCACCAGTTTGTATCTGGCCATGCAGTACGGGATCAAGGCGGCCAACTATCCACTGATCCCGGAAGATTTCGAGCGCGGTCATTTGCCAAGCGGGCTGGTACCTTATCGCGGCAAGATCTTCGGGTTGTCCATCGCGCCTGACCGGCTCTCTGAAGTTCGCAATGAGCGTCGCCCGGGAAGCAAATATGCATCGTTGGAAAACTGCCGCTATGAAGTCAACGAGGCCGAGAGGATGATGCACCGCGAAGGTATTCGCTGGGTATCGACCACCGTGAAATCAATCGAAGAAATCGCCACCCTGATGCTGCAAGAGCTGAGACTGGAAAAGCGTGCCTACTGACAGGCATGCTGCACTACCGGTGTAACAGCAGTTGCCTTCGCTGCTCGAACAGACAGACCGCCGCGGCGGCGGCGACATTCATGGATTCGACGCCGGCTTGCTGAGGAATCGCCAACACGGTCGTCACTCGGGAGAGCAGCTCGGGCGATATGCCAGCGCCCTCATGGCCGAAAAGCCAGGCACACGGCGCACTTAGCGGCATATCGTAGATCGATACCGTCGCATGCGAACTGGTTGCGTAAACCGGCACTGTAGCGCTTGCGATCCATTGCTCCAGATCGGCCTGTTCAACGATATCCAGCACGAAGTGCGCGCCCATGCCTGCGCGCAGCACCTTGGGCGACCAGGCCGAAGCCGTGCCCTCGCCGCAGATCACCTGTCGTATGCCCGCTGCGGCTGCACTCCTGAGAACCGAACCCAGATTGCCAGGATCTTGCAGCTTATCCAGCAAGACGGTGGGTGTATCGGGTGCGACTGTGGTATGCGCGACCGGTACCGGCACCATAAACAGCAGCGCGACGCCCTGCTCGACCTGACTCAGTGGCGAGAACAGCGCATCCGGCAGCTGAACACACTCCACGTCCATGGACAGGCATCGCTCGAGAATGCGGGACACCTCAGGATGATGGCGCGCGCTCTCTGAAAACACGCACAGTTCGGGACGACCGCGATGCTCAAGCCAGGCCTCGCACAAATGCACGCCATCAAGCAAGGTCTTGCCCAACTTGCGCCGGGCGGGTGAGCTGCTCGCCATCTGCCTGAGCTGCTTGTACTGCGGATTATCGCGCGAGGTGACGGGCTTGATGCTCATCGCACGCTCATGCGTTGTTGGCTGTGGTGAGCAATTCGCGCACCGGTGCGTAAGAGCGCCGATGCACCGGCGATACACCATGCGCACGCAGTCGCTCAAGATGCAGCGCTGTCGGATAGCCCTTGTGCTGATCAAAGGCGTACTGAGGATAGGTTCGATGCATTTCAGTCAGCGCGGCATCGCGCGCTGTCTTGGCAAGTATCGAGGCCGCAGAGATTTCGGTGACCTTGTCATCGCCCTTGATAATCGCCTCGGTGCGTATGCTGCACACTGGACAGCGATTGCCATCAATCAGCGCCAATGACGGAAGTACGGACAAGCCTTCAATCGCGCGTCGCATCGCGAGCATCGTGGCCTGAAGAATGTTGAGTTCGTCAATCTCGGTTTCGGAGCACTGCGCTATGGCCCAGGCGAGCGCATCGCGGCGGATGATGACGGCCAGTTCATCGCGCCTGACGGCGCTGAGTTTTTTGGAGTCCCGCAGTCCTTCGATAGGACGCGCGGGATCGAGTATCACGGCAGCGGCAAATACCGGACCCGCGAGCGGCCCTCTGCCGGCCTCATCAACACCGCAGATCACCTCACCGCGCGTATCGAACAGCGACAGGCTGGCTGCGGGTTCGGGCATCTTGCTTAGAGCCTTCCGCTGCGCGAGAGCAGCTCCATGACCGCGTGAGCGCTCTGTGACGCGGTGTTGCGCATCAAATCATGATGAAGATCGACGAAGCGGCGGCGTAGCCGCTGACGGTTCTGATCATTGGATATCTGCGCCCATAACGCACTGGCGAGACTGGCCGGCGTTGCGCGGTCTTGCAGCAGCTCTGGGACCAGAAATTCGCGCGCCATCACATTCGGCAGCCCGACCCAGGGCTGATAGGCCATCAGCCGCAGGACCTGCCAGCTTGCCGGGTTCATTCGGTAACTGATGACCATAGGCTTCTTGAACAGCGCGACCTCGAGCGTTGCCGTACCGCTGGCGACCAGCGCCGCATCGCACGCTGCCATCGCGGTATGAGAATTACCCGTCGTGACCGTCAGCGGCAATTTTTTCAGTTCGGGGCGATCGATCAGCTGCTCGAAATAAGCACGCTGCATATCGCCCGCCATCGGAATGACAAAGCGGATCCCAGGATCGCGCTTGACCAGCTGTGCCGCTGTCTCAACGAACACGCGCGAGTTGTACTTCAGCTCCGAAAGGCGGCTGCCGGGCAGGATGGTGACGATCCTGCTGTCATGGTCCAGTCCGAGCGCATCTCGGGCCGCCTCCTGATCCGGATCCATCGGTATGATTTCGGCGAGTGGATGGCCAACATAAGTGACGGGTATGCCGGCCTTGTTGTAGATGGCCTCCTCGAAAGGAAAGATCACGAGCATATGATTGACCGCGCGCGCGATCTTCTTGATGCGGCCACGCCGCCAGGCCCAGATCGACGGGCTGACGAAATGCATGGTTGGTATACCCGCCTGCTTGAGCGCAACCTCAAGATCCAGATTGAAGT
>JBEDGK010000343.1:0-10084 GCA_041174665.1 Pseudomonadota bacterium | reverse complement strand
GCCCTGGCTGGGTTTTTTGAGACCACTGGCCGTGATCGCTGCAGAAAAGGTGGTTTTGTAAGGAGGCCTGCCGCGCGCGAAGCGCAGGTCACGGTTCACGCGAAACAGCGCTTTTTTCGGATGGCAGTGCGCGACGCCGGGATCAAAGCGAGCAATCTCCGAAATCAGCCCGCTGACAAGCACCAGCAACTCCGCACGCAATATGTCATAGCGCGGTTTGTTCATTACAAACCATGCGCGGTTATTGTTTTCTTCCAGCTCGCTGAGGAAACGGATCAGATCGGGGAGGTGCATGCGGTCCTCATTCACCGTCCGGTAATTTTGGCTGCTTCATTCGTGGGCGCTTGCCCACCGTGAGATCGAGCTGGGTTTCGCGCGATTTTCTTAGAACGGTGACTTTCACCTTGTCGCCCGGCGTAAGTTGTGCAACGAGGTTCAGCATGGAGATCGTGTCGGGCACAGGTTTGTCCGCGACAGACAACAGAATATCGCCTGGCTTGACGCCCGCCTTGTCTGCCGGCCCGCCCTTGAGCACGCCAGCGATGATGGTCCCCGAGGTTTTTTGCAGGCCGAAGCTGTCCGCCAGCTCGGGTGTGATGTCTTGCGGCTCCACGCCAATCCAGCCGCGCACTACCTGGCCATTTCTGATGATGGACTCCATCACGGTTTTGACCGTCGTGACAGGGATGGCAAAACCGATGCCTAGTGAGCCACCGCTACGCGAGTAGATCGCAGTATTGATGCCTAGCAGATGACCCTGCGTATCGACCAGAGCACCGCCCGAATTACCCGGATTGATCGCGGCATCAGTCTGTATGAAATTCTCGAAGGTGTTGATGCCCAGGTGATTGCGGCCCAGTGCGGACACGATGCCCATCGTGACGGTCTGCCCCACGCCAAACGGGTTACCGATCGCCAGCACGACATCGCCAACCTTGATATTTTCCAGTCGGCCCAGCGTGATCGAGGGCAGGTTCCTCAAATCGACCTTGATCACGGCCAGATCGGTTTCGGGATCGGTACCGACCAGCTTGGCTGACACTTTGCGACCATCGGCAAGCGCGACTTCGATCTCGTTCGCAGCCTCGACCACATGATTGTTCGTCAGGATATAGCCCTCGGCGCTAACGATCACGCCCGAGCCCAAACTGAACTGGCGTTCATCCTGACCAAAGCCATCGCCGAAGAAACGACGGAACAGTGGGTCGTTGTTCAGTGGATGCGGCTGCTGCTTAGCTTCCTTGGTCGTGAAGATATTCACGACCGCCGGCATCGCACGCTGCGAAGCCTGACGATAGCCGCTGGAGTGATCAGCGCCGGTGATGGCTTCTTGTATGGGCACTGAGGTCGACTCAAGACGAACCGTCGAGGGTTCCCTGACAAGCCATTCGGGCTTCAGGGTCGCTACAATGAACCACAATGCAAGCGCGACAGTGACAGTCTGCGCGAACAACAGCCAGAGACGACGCATACCAGAGACAGATAAAGGATGAGTGATGAGCGAGACGACCGTGCTTCGTGATGATTTGGTGAATTTTCTGGCCACCGAGCTTGATATTAACCGTTTTCGGGATTACTGCCCAAACGGATTGCAAGTGCAGGGCCGGGAGAGCGTCAGTCGGGTCGTGACGGGCGTCACTGCCAGCCTTGCACTGCTGGAGGCGGCGCGGGACGCCGGAGCAGATGCAGTCATCGTTCACCACGGCTTTTTTTGGCGTGGAGAGGATGCGCGTGTGATCGGGCCCAAGCATCGGCGTCTGAAACTACTACTGTCCAGTGACATCAATTTGTTTGCCTACCATTTGCCATTGGATGCGCATCCGGAGCTAGGGAACAATGCCCAGCTCGCCAAGCGCCTGGGGCTGGTCGCGGAGTCGCGTTTCGCCGAGCAGGATCTGGGATGGTTGGGACGTGCTGATCCCTCGGTGCGCACTGTGGGCGATCTTGCTGCAGTGATCGAACGCGCACTGGGTCGTACACCTTTGCTGATCGGTGATCGCGACCAGCCGTTGGGTCGTGTCGGGTGGTGTACAGGCGCGGCACAAAATACCTTTGGCGAGGCGATCGCTGCTGGTGCCAGTGTTTATCTGAGCGGTGAGATTTCAGAACAGACTGTGCATCTTGCGCACGAGAGTAGCGCTGCTTATCTCGCGTGCGGCCATCATGCGACCGAACGCTATGGCGTACAAGCATTAGGTGATTATCTCGCCGAGAAATTCGGACTCCGTCATCAATTCATTGATATTCCGAACCCGGTCTGATGGCTTACGAAACGACCTTTTCGCCAAGCTCCTCTCTGCATGTATTGCTGGGTGATGCGAGTTAATGATTACCGAACATTCGAACTGAACTCATACATCGCAAGATGAATTGCGATGGCGGTTTATCGCTGGTGTTCGCATTTGCGTGGATTTGTCTGATTTTCAGGAACCAACATGCAGGCAATGGGTACCGATCGCAGAGTGTCTGATCAATACGGATTTTTTCATTATGTTGTGTTCCCAGCCTGCGCAGCCTGCCCGGGTTATGGTGGTTGAGGACGACGCTGCGACCCGGCTGCTTTTCTGTAAAGCCATTCAGTCAGAATCATCACTGCGCCTGTCTGCATCTTGCGGTAATGTCACCGAAGCGCTGGACTGGCTCAAGGTGAATCAGTGCGATTTACTGCTGACTGATCTGGGCCTGCCGGATGGTTCAGGCATCGTCATCATTGAGGCATGCAGACGTTTGCATCCCGATACCGACATCATGGTTACCACGAGTTCCAGTGACGAAGAACAGGTACTTGCTTGTATCGAGGCTGGCGCTTCGGGCTACGTGCTCAAGGAGTTCGGCCACTCCCACGTGGTCAGGGCCTTGCTCGAGGTGAGGAGCGGTGGCTCGCCGATCAGCCCGTTGATCGCGCGAAAGGTGCTCACCCGAATGCATCGTCCGTTTCGCTGGTTTGAGCCAGAGGGGGGTAAAGCGCCTGCGCGACGGCTCACGCGGCGTGAGGCGGCAATTCTTGAACTGATCGCGCGCGGCAATTCTTACGCAAAGGTCGCTGTAGCGCTGGGGGTTTCGCTGGGCACGGTGCAAACGCATATAAAGCACATCTACGCCAAGCTCTCTGTGCATTCGCGTGGTGAGGCAGTCTACGCGGCTCGGCGTTACGGCCTGCTCAGCGGGAATGTGCTCGCGGCTGCCACTGCCGATGCCGGTTTCTCGCCCTCGTCCGACGATCAGAAAACCTGATGCTTCGCGACCGGGCCAGCGTCGTTCCGGTGACTCAAATTTAGCCGCTCATCAGATTGTCTAAAAGGAAATGTTTTCTATTCGCCCGCCAATTTACCTTTCCTGCATGCTCGAGCGAGACACTGCTTCGCACGTCCCCCAAAAAAAAAGGCTGCTCCGATATAATATTGGGTTGTTGGAAGTTCGAACCAATTTTGCAATTTCATTGACTGGGGTTGTTATGAGTGACGAAAATCAGGTCGACCCGGGCCGTCGTGGCCTGTTGGTCGCAACCTGTGCTGCGGGAGGAGTCGCCGGCCTTGCAGCGGCTGGCGCGTTTATTTCAACTTTTGAGCCCTCCGAGCGAGCGAAAGCGGCAGGTGCGCCTGTCGAGGTCGATATTGGCGATCTCAAGCCGGGCGAGATGAAAACCGTCGAATGGCGTGGCAAGCCTGTGTGGGTCATCAAGCGCACGCCCGATATGGTCGCCTCGCTGAAGAAGACCGATGGGCAAGTCGCTGATCCGAAATCAGAGCGTAATCCTGACGAACTCACGCCTGATTACGCTCGCAATGAAACGCGTTCGATCAAGCCCGAAATTCTTGTCGCCGTTGGTATCTGCTCGCATCTGGGCTGTTCGCCGACGACCAAGTTCCAGACTGGTCCACAGGCCTCGCTGCCTGACGACTGGGCAGGCGGTTTTCTTTGCCCCTGCCACGGATCCACGTTCGATCTCGCAGGCCGCGTCTACAAGAACAAGCCGGCGCCGGACAATCTTCAAGTGCCGCGCCACATGTACCTCAGTGACACGCGTATCGCGATTGGCAAAGATGAGAAAGGTGAGGCTTGATCATGGCATTCGTTGAGAAAAAACTCCCGGTCAATGCGCCGGCCGCGCAGAAGGCTTTGGCATGGGTCGATTCGCGGTTCCCACTCACCAAGCTCTGGAACGACCAGTGGGGCAAGTACTACGCGCCAAAGAACTTCAACTGGATGTATCTGTTCGGTTCGCTTGCGGCGCTGGTGCTGGTCATTCAGATCGTTACCGGTATTTTTCTGGTGATGAACTACAAGCCTGATGCCAACCTGGCTTTTGCCTCGGTCGAGTACATCATGCGCGAAGTACCCTGGGGCTGGCTGGTACGTTACATGCATTCCACTGGTGCTTCGGCATTCTTCATCGTGGTGTATCTACACATGACACGCGCATTGCTCTACGGTTCGTATCGCAAGCCGCGCGAACTCATTTGGCTGTTCGGTGTCAGCATTTTCCTGTGCCTGATGGCCGAAGCTTTCTTCGGCTACCTACTCCCTTGGGGTCAGATGTCCTACTGGGGTGCGCAGGTAATCGTCAACCTGTTCGGCGCTATCCCCTTCATTGGTCCTGATCTCTCGTTGTGGATTCGTGGTGATTATGTGGTGTCGGATGCCACGCTCAATCGCTTCTTCTCGTTCCATGTGATTGCAATCCCGTTAGTGCTCCTGGGGTTGGTGGTCGCGCACCTGATCGCGCTGCACGAAGTGGGCTCGAACAACCCTGACGGTATCGAAGTCAAAGAAAACCTCGGTCCCGACGGTCATGGTATCGATACCATTCCCTCGCATCCCTACTACTCGACCAAAGATATTTTTGGCGTTTCGGTGTTCCTGTTTATTTTCAGTGCGGTCATTTTCTTCGCGCCTGAAATGGGCGGTTACTTCCTCGAGTACAACAACTTCATCCCGGCTGATCCGCTGAAGACGCCGCCGCATATCGCGCCGGTTTGGTACTTCACCCCGTTCTATTCGATCCTGCGTGCAACGACGTCACAGTTCATGTACGCGCTGATCCTGGCCGTGATTGCGTATGCCGCGCTGATCGTTTTCAAGACTCGTCTGCCGCAGCTCATCAAGAATGTGGTCATTGGTGCTGCGGCGGTCATCGTGCTTGCCATGCTGGTATTCGATGCGAAGTTCTGGGGTGTCGTGCTGATGGGTGTATCCGTGCTCATCCTGGCTGGGATGCCCTGGCTCGATCACTCCCCGGTAAAGTCGATTCGTTACCGTCCCGACTGGCATAAAACCATCTACGTCGTGTTCGGCATCTCTTTCGTGATTCTCGGTTATCTCGGCGTGCAGGCCCCCACGCCTGTCGGGACGCTTGTCGCTCAGATCGGCACCATCATCTATTTCGGCTTCTTCCTGCTGATGCCTTGGTGGAGCTGTATGGGTGAATTCAAACCTGTGCCAACCCGTGTGAATTTCCAGCCGCACTAAGCCGCATAAGGAAAAAAGAATGAAACTTTTGAAGAAATTGCTTGCGGCACTGGCACTGGTCCCAGCAATGACCTTGGCGTCCGAAGGCGGTTTCCCGCTCGATCGCGCGCCTGATCGCAGTAATGATCTATCGGCATTGCAAAATGGCGCACGACTGTTCGTCAACTACTGCCTGAATTGCCACTCAGCCTCACTGGTGCGCTACAATCGTTTGCGCGATATCGGTCTGAGCGAACAGCAAATCCAGGACAATCTGCTGTTCACTTCTGACAAAGTGGGCGATTTGATGAAGGTCAGTCTGTCCGAGAAGGATGCGAAGACATGGTTCGGCGCGGTACCGCCGGATCTGTCAGTGATCGTGCGCGCAAAAGCTTCGTCGCAAGGTTCCGGCGCCGACTATGTCTACACCTATCTTCGTACTTACTACCAGGACGATGCTCGTGCGACGGGCTGGAACAACCTGGTCTACCCCAACGTGGGCATGCCGCATGTGTTGTGGGAGTTGCAAGGTGTACGCAACGCGAAATTCGTCGAAGAGAAAGATCCCCATGATGCATCCAAGAGCATCCACAAATTTGCTGGCTTCGAGCAGGTGAAGCCGGGCAAGCTATCGTCGCAAGCTTATGATGCCGAGGTGGCTGATCTCGTGGGTTTCATGGAATGGATGAGCGAACCGGTCAAGAGCAAGCGCCAGAAATTGGGCGTTTGGGTTTTGCTGTTCATGGCCGGTCTGGTTTTCCTGACCTGGCGTCTAAACGCATCCTTCTGGAAAGAAGTCAAATAATCGGCCCTGTTTCCTCGTTCCCTGCCATTCGTTTTGATCAAGAACAATAAGCGGGTTTAGCGAAAAGCAGAATATTCGTGAGCAGGGTGAGGCGGTCGCCGTCTCACCCTCTTTGTTTCCAAGGAACTGCAAAAATGATGGTTCTCTATTCGGGCACGACCTGCCCTTTTTCTCAGCGCTGCCGGCTCGTGCTTTTCGAGAAGGGTATGGATTTCGAGATCCGTGACGTTGATTTATTCAACAAGCCCGAGGATATTTCCACCATGAATCCTTACGGCCAAGTACCTATCCTGGTCGAGCGCGAGTTGGTACTGTATGAGTCTAACATCATCAATGAATACATTGATGAGCGGTTTCCTCATCCGCAGTTGATGCCCGCTGATCCGCTCATGCGTGCCCGTGCGCGGCTGATGCTGTTCAACTTCGAGAAAGAGCTGTTCATCCATGTGCACGCGCTGGAGAACGAGAAATCCCGGTCGGCAGAAAAAAGCCACGAGAAGGCCCGCAACGAGATCCGTGATCGCCTGACCACACTCGCTCCGCTCTTCCTGAAGAACAAGTACATGCTTGGAGATGATTTCTCTATGCTGGATGTGGCCATCGCACCGCTCTTGTGGCGCCTTGATCACTATGGGGTCGAACTATCGAAGACAGCAGCGCCGCTGATGAAATATGCCGAGCGGATTTTCTCGCGACCCGCCTACATTGAGGCCTTGACCCCATCCGAGAAGGTCATGCGTCGCTGACACTCACGCTGCCAGATCCCTCATGACAGAGACATCAACCAAGCCGTATTTGTTGCGTGCACTGTATGAATGGTGCACGGATAATGGCTACACGCCCTACATCGTGGTATCCGTGGATGCCCGGACGCGAGTTCCGATGGAGTTCGTGAAAAATGGCGAGATCGTTCTCAACATCAGCTTCGAGGCTACCGGCAACCTGAAGATGGACAATGACTTCATCCATTTTAAGGCTCGGTTCGGCGGTGTGGCACGCGAGATCGAGGTTCCAGTTGACAATGTCAGTGCTATCTATGCGCGGGAAAATGGTCAGGGTATGGCCTTCGAGGTCCGTCGGGACGAACCGCAGGGACGAAAGAAGCGTGCCGATGGCAAAAAGGCTCAGCCCGTCAGAGAGAGCGACACGCCGGTGCGTATCAATGCTCCGGTACTAGCGCCGGTGAGCAAGCCGGCGGCGCAAAACGGCGATAATGAAGGCGATGGAAAACCCGATCCTGAACCGCCCAAGACAAGGGCTCGGCCAAAGCTCACCCGGGTCAAATAACATCGTATAATTCGCAGCTCACAAGCCGGCTTAGCTCATCTGGTAGAGCACTTGATTTGTAATCATGGGGTGGCGGGTTCAAGTCCTGCAGTCGGCACCAAATTTCAGCAATAAAAAACCCGGAGATAATCCGGGTTTTTTTACACCTCAGAAGACCTCGCTAGCAGCAGCGAGCAATTTTTCCCTTTCCTCCATAGCGCGCATCCTGTCGTTCCCTGAAGAATTCTTCGTAGCTCATCACCGGCTGATCCGGATGATTTGCCTGCATGTGGTTCAGGTAATTGTCATAGTCGGGAAGGCCGACCATCAGCCTGGCGGTCTGCCCGAGATATGCGCCAAGTTTTCCAAGTTCACCGAGCATCAGCATTTTTCCATGTTTAGGCCTGAGCTGAGCCCAGCAGTATCCTGTCCGCCTCCTGCGTGGTCGGCTTGTCCGCGCGCATTGCATTCACGCAGGCGCGTATGCCGAACACCAGCACCGATAGCACGACGGCAATGAAAATTGCCGCCAACGAGGCGTCGACATAATCATTGAAGATGATCTGCTGCATTTGCGCCGCCGACTTGGCTGGTGCTAGCAGCTGCCCTTCAGCCGCTGCCGCCTTGAATTTGGCCGCGTGGGCCAGGAAACCGATCTTCGGGTTCTCGTGGAAGAGCTTTTGATAGCCTGCTGTCAGCGTGCAGATCAACAGCCAGACAGTCGGCAGAATAGTGACCCATGCCAGCTTCTCGCGCTTGAGCTTGAATAGCACGACGGTCGCCAGCATCAGCGCGATCGCTGCCAGCATTTGGTTTGAGATGCCGAACAGAGGCCACAGCGTATTGATGCCGCCTAGCGGATCGACCACGCCTTGATACAGAAAGTAACCCCAGGCCGCGACACACAACAGCGTGGCGATGATATTTGATGCCAGTCCATGAATATTTCTAAATGAGGGCACCACCGTACCCAGCAAGTCTTGCAGCATGAAGCGTCCGACGCGTGTGCCGGCATCTACAGCGGTCAGAATGAAGAGAGCTTCGAAAAGAATCGCGAAGTGGTACCAGAACGCCATCATTGCCTGACCACCGATCGCAGACGAGAAAATATACGCCATGCCCACTGCCAGTGTTGGTGCGCCGCCCGTACGGGAGATGATCGTCGTCTCGCCGACATTCGCTGCGGTTTGCTGCAACATTTCCGGCGTGACGACAAAGCCCCACTGGCTGATCGCTGCCGCTGCAGTTTCTGGTGTCGTGCCAATCAGCGCTGCCGGACTGTTCATCGCGAAGTAAATACCGGGCTCGATGATGGACGCCGCCACCAGCGCCATGATGGCAACGAAAGATTCCATCAGCATGCCGCCATAGCCGATATACGGGGCGTGCAATTCATTCTCCAGAAGCTTGGGTGTGGTACCGGAAGAGATCAGTGAATGAAAGCCCGACACTGCGCCGCAGGCAATCGTAATGAACAAGAAAGGAAATAGACTGCCTGACCATACCGGGCCACTGCCATCGATAAATTTGGTCACAGCCGGCATCTTCAGCTCAGGCGCGATAAACACAATGCCCAGCGCGAGCGCGACGATCGCGCCGATTTTCAAGAAGGTGGACAGATAATCGCGAGGCGCCAGCAGCAGCCACACCGGCAGTACCGAGGCTACTACGCCATAGACCAGCAGCATCCAGGTTAGCTGCTGACCGTTGAAGGTGAACATCGGGCCCATCACCGGATCAGCGGCCACATGACCGCCAAAGACGATGGAGGCCATCAGCAGAACGAAACCGATCAACGATACTTCACCAACACGGCCTGGACGCAGGTAGCGGCTGTAAATACCCATGAACAGCGCGATTGGAATCGTTGCCGCCACCGTAAACGTACCCCACGGACTCTCGGCAAGCGCCTTCACCACGATCAGCGCCAGCACCGCCAGCAGAATAGTCATGATCATGAAGGTACCAAACAACGCGATTACGCCGGGGACCACCCCCAGCTCGGATTTGATCAGATCGCCGAGCGAGCGACCATCGCGGCGCGTGGACACGAACAGGATCATGAAATCCTGTACCGCACCCGCGAGAATCGCCCCGACCAATATCCACATCATCCCGGGCAGATAGCCCATCTGTGCCGCCAGCACTGGGCCGACCAACGGACCTGCGCCAGCAATCGCGGCGAAGTGGTGGCCGAACAGCACATGCTTGTTGGTAGGCACAAAATCGAGCCCATCGTTCAGGCGGACAGCGGGCGTTGCGCGGCTGCCATCGAGCTGCATTACGTGCGTCGCAATGAAGCGCGCATAGAAGCGATAGCCAATCAGGTAGACGGCGACTGCAGCGATTACGATCCACAGGGCGTTGATGCTCTCGCCTCTCGAGAGTGCGATTGTGCCCAGCGCAAATGCACCGATCAGCGCGAGTGCCATCCATCCGGCCTGTTTGATGATTGAACCCATGGGAGGTCTCCGAATTGCTTGTGAGGGCGCACGCATCGAGCGCCAAAAGAAAACCGCGGATTATACCCTTGAAAAACTGCGAATTTGCTTCGTGGATCGGCTC
>JBEDGK010000342.1:0-2844 GCA_041174665.1 Pseudomonadota bacterium | reverse complement strand
CGTGCTGATCTACCAGCCCTGATCATTTCGTTGATAATAGTTCTCATTAAGCCTTTCTTCAAGATCGATTAGTTTTCTTAATCGGCGGCATTGAGAACGTCAATTTGAGATTTTCCGAACCCGCCTTCACAATCCACTCCGAAAACCTATACTACCTAGTCGGTTTTCAGTCGTAGTGGTTCGCGCAGACTTCCATGATCGGCCGCGACGGCACGTTTACTTTCTGAATTCATAAGGAGATGCAGATGTCCAAGTTGAAAGGCTCCAAGACTGAGGCCAATCTGAAAGACGCCTTCGCAGGCGAATCCCAGGCCAACCGCCGCTACCTGTACTTCGCGAACAAGGCTGACATCGAGGGCCAAAACGATGTTGCAGCACTGTTTCGCTCAACCGCTGAAGGCGAAACCGGCCACGCTCACGGCCACCTCGAGTATCTCGAGCTGTGCGGTGATCCCGCGACCGGCCTGCCCATCGGCTCCTCGCGCCAGAATCTGATGGCTGCTGTCGCCGGAGAAACCCACGAGTACACCGACATGTACCCAGGTATGGCCAAGACCGCTCGCGAAGAAGGCTTCGACGAGATCGCTGACTGGTTTGAGACGCTGGCCAAGGCTGAGCGTTCGCACGCGAACCGCTATCAGAAAGCCCTGGACGCACTGGTTGACTAAGCACTCGCTGCTGCTCTATCGCCGGACTACGATCCGTCGATAGAGCACGGCAGCTTCTTCTTCTGGCATTGCATGACCCTCTTCGCGCAAGCGAAGAGGGTTGTGGCAGGCGATACGACCTTTCCCCTGTTGATTTGCGCCTGCCACAACCGCATCAATCCGACATTAAAAAATCACGCACACGAGGGAAACCGTCATGGCACGTGAAGGCAATCTGGAAGCACCGACCCGGCATCCGCTGGATTGGCTGTCTGAAGAGTTCTACAACGAAGAATCCCTGGACGCCGAGCTGGAGCGAGTATTCGACATCTGCCATGGCTGCCGCCGCTGTGTGTCGCTGTGCCAGTCGTTCCCCACGCTGTTCGATCTGGTCGATGAATCAGACACGATGGAAGTCGATGGCGTCGACAAGAAGGATTACATGAAGGTCGTCGATCAGTGCTATCTGTGCGACCTGTGCTACATGACCAAGTGCCCCTATACGCCGCCGCATGAATGGAACCTGGACTTTCCGCATCTGATGCTGCGTGCGAAAGCAGTCAAGTTCAAGAAAGGTGAGGTTCTGGCGCGCGACAAATTCCTCTCCGACACCGACGGTCTGGGTAAATTCGCGGGTATCCCCATCGTGACGCAAACCGTCAATGCGGTGAATAAATCGAGCGTCGCGCGCGGCATCCTGGAGAATGCGCTCGGTGTCGACAAGAAGGCCTGGCTGCCGGAATTTGCATCCACCAAATTCCGCTCGGGGGCAAAAAAATCGGCGAATCATCCAGTGAAGGATGGAAAGCACACGCCAGGTAAGGTCGCAATTTATTCGACTTGCTACGTCAACTACAACGAGCCCGGTATGGGCCACGATTTGCTCGCAATTCTCGATCACAACGAGATCCCGTACGTGATGGTTGAGAAGGAGGCGTGTTGCGGTATGCCCAAGTTGGAGCAAGGCGACCTACAAGGTGTGGCAGAAAAAAAAGCCATCAATATTCCGCATCTGGCCAAGCTGGCCAGAGAGGGCTACGCGATCCTGACACCGGTTCCGTCATGCACACTGATGTACAAGCAGGAGCTGCCGCTGATGTTCCCGGATTGTGCTGACACGCAGCAGGTGAAAGGGGCGATGTGGGATCCGTTTGAGTATTTTGTTGCACGCAACCGTGATGGTTTGCTCAAGACAGATTTCAAGCAGTCGCTGGGTCACGTGTCGTATCACATCCCCTGTCATTCCCGTGTGCAGAATGTCGGGCGCAAGACAGCTGACATGCTGCAGCTGGTGCCGGACACCAAGCTTAACGTCGTTGAGCGTTGCTCCGGTCATGCAGGCACCTACGGTGTGAAAAAGGAATATCACGCGG
The DNA here is from genome assembly GCA_041174665.1 of Pseudomonadota bacterium. GTDB lineage: Bacteria > Pseudomonadota > Gammaproteobacteria > Burkholderiales > Burkholderiaceae_D > Pernthalerella. The sequence continues at coordinate 824 of JBEDGK010000342.1, read as the reverse complement.
CGTCGATGAAGATCGGCAAGCCAGTATTTAAGGCGATGGCCAACGAAGAGCCTAATTACATTTCCTCGGACTGCCAGCTCGCGGGTCACCATATCGCGCAGGGTATGGATGAAAATGGCCTCAAAAAAGCCGAGATGGCCCACCCGCTGACCTTGCTGCGCAAGGCGTATGCAATCTGATCTCAGTCATTGAATCAAGGAGTTTGTGATGATTATTTCCCGTGAAAGCCTGATGACCCTCGAAACTTACGCGAAGCAGCGTCCCGAGTTTCGCAAACAGGTCATGCAGCACAAGAAAAACCGTAGCGTCTACTTGGGCAACCATGTGACACTACTTTTTGAAGACGAGATGACACTGCGCTACCAAGTGCAGGAGATGCTGCGCATCGAGAAGATCTTTGAAGAAGAGGGTATCCAGTCAGAGCTGGACGCCTACAATCCGCTGTGCCCAGATGGCAGTAACTTCAAGGCCACGATGCTGATCGAATATGGCAACGTCGCTGAGCGCAAAGTGGCGCTGGCCAAAATGATCGGCATCGAAGATCGACTTTTCATCCAGGTGGAAGGCCAGGCGCGTGTCTATGCGATTGCTGACGAAGATCTCGATCGCGAGAACGAAGAAAAAACCTCGGCGGTGCATTTTGTGCGTTTTGAGCTGACGGCGGACATGAAAGCTGCGCTGAAAGGCGGCGCTCAGATGATGATAGGTTGCGATCACCCGAACTATCCCGTGCATCTGGAAGAGCTGCCGCAAGAAACACTGGCCGCCTTGCTCAAAGATCTTAACTGATTGATGCTGCTACGGCTCAGGCCGCTGTGAGCCAT
>JBEDGK010000341.1:0-3215 GCA_041174665.1 Pseudomonadota bacterium | reverse complement strand
TTCTCAGTGCGGACGATGTCTTCTTTCAGGTTGCCGAGTTTTTTGCGCAGCTCTGCACGCTCCTCTTCGGCCGTCTGCTTTTGCCGCGCTCGCTCCGCGGATTTGACCGTGGTCTCTGCCTGGGCGAGCGACAATGAGCCTGCTATGGCGAAGGCGGCCAACAGTGCTCGGACCGACGTCCTGTTGCGTGACATTCCTTACTTGGCCCTGCCCTGCTCGGCGACGGCTTTGATCGCCGCGTCGATGGCGTTGGCGTCTCCGAGATAGTAGCTGCGGACGGGCTGGAGATCCGCATCCAGCTCGTACACCAGCGGCTGGCCATTCGGGATATTCAGCCCGACGATGTCCTGATCCGAGATGCCATCCAGGTATTTGATCAGTGCGCGCAGGCTGTTGCCGTGGGCGGAGATCAAGATCTGCCGACCGGCGCGGATCGCGGGCGCGATGGATTCAGTCCAGACCGGCAGCACGCGGGCGACAGTATCTTTCAGGCACTCAGTCAGCGGGATCTGGTGGCGTTTCAGGTCGGCGTAGCGCGGATCATTGAACGAGGCGCGCGGGTCGGAGGGCTCAAGTGGCAAAGGCGGAATGTCATAGCTACGGCGCCAGACAAGCACTTGCTCATCGCCGTACTGTGCGGCCGTCTCGGCCTTGTTCAGGCCCTGCAACGCGCCGTAGTGGCGCTCGTTCAGGCGCCAATCGTGCACGGTTGGCAGCCACATCAGGTCCATTTCATCGAGCGTGACCCACAGCGTGCGGATCGCTCGCTTCAGAACGGAGGTGTAGGTGAGGTCAAAAGTGAAGCCGGCTTCCTTCAGCCATCGGCCGGCATGGCGGGCTTGTTCGACACCTTTCTCGGTGAGATCAACGTCGGTCCATCCGGTAAAACGATTTTCGCGATTCCAGGTGGACTCGCCGTGGCGCATCAGAACAATTTTGTACATGGAGACAGAAAATGGGCGGGATGAGGGTAAAAGACGTCAGGGCATGCGAAAGGATCGTAGGGACCACAGGGACCGCTGAATGATTCAAGCCTTCTATTTTATAATGCCGGGCTTGTTGCAAACGATGGGATCGTCGTGAAATTCTTGATTGACAATATTTGGCTAATCCTGATAGCGCTGGTATCGGGAGGCGCGTTGGCCTGGCCCACACTTGCCCGTGGCAAAAATACACTGACAACGCTGCAGGCGGTGCAACTGCTCAACAAGAGCAAGGTAAGTATCATTGATGTGCGGACCCCCGACGAATTCAAGGCCGGTCATCTGCGTCATTCGAAGAATATTCCTGTGGGTGATCTCGAGAAGCGTATCCCCGAGCTGGACAAGGCACAGACCGTGCTGCTGATCTGTCAGACCGGGCCGCGTGCGAGCCGCGCCGCGTCCGAACTCAGGCGCGCAGGTTTTGGTGAAGTCTATGTGCTCAGTGGTGGCTATGCTGAGTGGCGGTCGCAGGGATTGCCCACCGCCGCCTGAGATCGCTTACAGTTACTTGATTCACATTCGAAGGGAGCAACCGGCAATGAGCGCCAGAGTACTCATGTACACCACTGCAGTCTGCCCTTACTGCAACATGGCCGAGCGTTTGCTGAAATCCAAAGGCATCGAAGCAATCGAAAAGATACGCGTCGATCTCGAACCCGAGCAGCGGATCGCGATGATGGAAAAGACCGGTCGCCGCACCGTGCCGCAGATTTACATCGGCGACACCCATGTCGGCGGCTTTGACGATTTGTCTGCGCTGGATCGCGAAGGCAAACTTGACCCCTTGCTGCAGGACGCCTGATTCAACAGCGCTTCTGCTGAATTTTCACCCACTGACGAAAGAGCTTCATGGCCGAACAACAAATCCAGCCCGGCGAGGATCAGCCGGTCTTCAACATCCAGCGCATCTACCTGAAAGACCTGTCGCTGGAGCAGCCGAACTCACCAGCCATCTTCCTCGAACAAGAGGGCCCGGGCATGGAAGTGGCCATCGATATCGGCGCCGAAAAGCTGGCCGACGGTATTCATGAAGCGACGATCACTGTCACCGTCACCGCAAAAATCCGTGACAAGGTAGCCTTCCTCGTCGAGTGCAAGCAGGCGGGTATTTTCGAGGCACGCAACATCCCGGAGGACCAGATGGATCCCTTGCTCGGCATCGCCTGCCCAAACATTCTCTATCCCTATTTGCGCTCGAACATTGCCGACATGGTGACCCGTGCCGGTTTCCCTCCTATTCATCTGAACGAGATCAACTTCGAAGCTTTTTATCACCAACGCAAGCAGGCGCTGGCCGAGGCATCGAACGTTCAGCACTAATACGCATGCGCCACGCACGTCACCTTGCCCTGCCCGCCTTGCTCTGGCTTGCAGCGGCAAGCGGCGCTGCAGCAGCCGATTTCAAGTCGGTTGGCCCCGGCCCGGCGATCATGTATGACGCACCAGCGCAGAAATCTCGCAAGCTGTACGTTGCCCCCGCTGGCATGCCGGTCGAGATCGTTTTTGCGAATGGCGACTGGACCCGTGTGCGCGATGCTGCCGGCGATCTGAGCTGGATGGAGACCCGTTTTCTCAGTCCGCGCCGGACTTTCGTCGTCGAGGTCGCGCAGCTGACGGCGCGATCTGCGGCGAATGACAATGCGCCCGCCGTCTTCACGGCGGCCAAGGGCGTGCTGCTTGAGCTGGCCGAACCGATCAGCTCGGCATGGATCAAGGTCAGGCATCGCGATGGCGAGACAGGCTATGTCAAGGCTTCCGAGGTCTGGGGCGACTGAATGCAGCGCGGCCCTTTGTATCTCCTTTTAAATCCCCACGATGAATATCACTTTGCTCGGTGCCGGCGCCTGGGGCACCGCACTCGCTATGGCACTGTCCCACCGGCATCCGGTCATGCTCTGGAGCCGCGATGCGCAAGCCGTCGAGGCAATGCGCGGCGCGCGCCAGAATGCGCGCTATTTGCCCGGCATGGTTCTGCCCGAGGCGATATGTATCAGCGCCGATCTGCATGAAGTAATCGCGCATGCCAAGGGCGGCTTGTTGATTGTCGCCAGTTCCGTGGCCGGACTGCGCCCGCTGGCCAGCATGCTCGCAACGCATGATGTAGATAACCTGGTCTGGCTGTGCAAAGGCCTTGAGGAAGGCACAGCGCTGCTGCCGCATCAGGTAGTGCACCAAGTGCTCGGTCGCGAGCTGCCGGCCGGCGCACTCTCGGGCCCATCCTTTGCGCAGGAG
>JBEDGK010000340.1:0-8280 GCA_041174665.1 Pseudomonadota bacterium | reverse complement strand
TCGCTGGATTGTGGGCGGGGCGCGCCCTGATCGGTGTCGGCGTGTCCGCGTGCCTGATGGCACCCTACAAAGCCTACCGTAGCTGGTATGCGCCCGAACGCCAGAGCCAGCTCGCCAGCTGGATGCTGGTGTTAGGCACTGCAGGCGCGCTGGCCACCACCGTACCAGTGGCGGAGCTGTTGCCCGTCATCGGCTGGCGCGGCGTTTTCTGGCTAATGTCAGCCCTGATCGTGATCGCGACCGTCACCTTGTTCTTTCGCTTGCGCGATGTCGAGCGCGAGCGGATGCAGCTCACTGTGACACCCAGTTCCGCCGCGGACGCCTTGTCATATAAAGCCATATTCACGCATCCTTACTTTCGCCGCATGGCGCTACTGGGCAGCGTGCACCAGGGCGGTTTCATGGCGGTGCAGACGCTGTGGGCAGGCCCCTGGATGACCCAGGTACTGGGGCTATCGGTCACGCAAGCCTCGCGCGCACTGTTCGCTTTCAATCTTTGCCTGATGCTGTCTTATTTGCTGCTGTCCTGGTGGGCGCCGCGCCATGTATCGTACGGCAGCCAGCGAGGCTGGCCTGCACTGCGAGTCGTCGGCATCGGGATCAGCTTGTCCATCCTGCTGCAGCTGATCATGCTGCTGTTGCCCTATGCATGGGCATGGCTGCTCTGGCTGCCTTTCGCGCTGCTGGTGACCGTGTCAACGCTGGCGCAGACGCATGTGAGTTTGTCGTTTCCGTCGGCGCAGGCAGGGCGAGTGAACAGCGCCTACAATCTGTCATTGTTTATCGGCGCTTTCAGCGTGCAGTGGGGCCTGGGTTTGCTGATCGATGTGTTTGTTGCCCAAGGATGCGACAACTCTGCGGCGATACGGTTGGCATGGTGCGTGTACGTGCTGGTGCAGAGTTTTGCGCTATTTCGTTTCGTCACCAGCAAAGCTTTGGTGATTACACCAACAGGTACGGCTGCGACGCAGTAAATACGAAAAATCTGCTGCGGGCCATGCTATCGTGGCTGGCTTCCCACTCTCACTTGTTTGACAACGCCTCATGTTAATCACCTTCAAGTCCAGTGCCGCAGCCGATGTGCTGATGTACAAAATGCACGCCAAGCCCTTGCTCGATTTGCTCGGCAAAAATGTCGACCAGGGGATCATCACTGCCGAGGAAATGCCGGACGCGGTCGCTCGTTTGGAAGAAGAGGTTGCACTCAGCAAGCAGTCGCCCGCTTCCGAAGACAATGAGGGCAACCTCAAGATTGAAGAAGAAGATCTCGAATCCGGTAAAAAAGTCAGCTTTGCCGCACGCGCCTTCCCTCTGCTTGAAATGATGCGCAATGCGAAGCAAGAAAACACGTTCGTGATGTGGGGTGTTTGATGCAGGATGTTGACGCGCATGGCCAAGGCCGCTGAGAAATTGCAAAAATCAGCGGCAAAGTCCGGGCCAACGTCAGCATTACCGCAAAATTCGCTTGCGTTTGCGCTGACCGGTGCCGCGCTGGCACTGGCACAGGTAGACGCCGGCACATCCCTGCCCCGGGCGCTCGCTGATTTGTTTAGGGCACTACGTCCCTTGCCCGCTTCACGCGGAGCGATCCAGGATCTCGCGTATCGTGGCTTGCGGCACTGGGCTGTCGTAAAGACCGTGCGCGCAAGCCTGCTGGACGCACCGCCAAAGCCTGCTCGACTGGGTGCCTTGATCGGCGTCGCGCTCGCGCTGCTCATTGATGAAGACCGCCCTTACACCGAACATGCGGTCGTTGATCAAGCTGTCTCGGCCTGCGCAGCAGACCGCGAGCTTGGCCGTGCCAAGGGTCTGGTCAATGCAGTGCTCAGGCGATTTTTGCGTGAGCGTGAATCTCTGCTGATTGAAGCGCGCGCGAGCGACACCGCGCGCTGGAACTATCCGCAGTGGTGGATAGACAAGGCGCGCCATGACTGGCCTGATCACTGGGAAGCGCTGCTCACGTCCGGGCACAAGCGATCGCCGCTGACCTTGCGCGTGAATCGCCGCAAAACCACCACCGACGACTACTTGTCTCTGCTGAAAAGCGCAGAGATCGATGCAACGCGTATCGGCGAGTCCGCGATCAGACTTGCTCAGCCAATGTCTGTCAGCGAGATACCTGGCTTTGCCGATGGCTGGGTGTCGGTGCAGGATGCAGCAGCTCAGCTTGCTGCGCCGCTCCTGGATCTGTCCGCCGGCATGCGTGTGCTGGATGCTTGCGCGGCGCCCGGAGGCAAGACCGGCCATCTGCTGGAGACCGCCGATATCGATCTGCTCGCGCTGGACCACGATCCTGAGCGACTCAAGCGCGTCGTCCAAAACCTCGAACGGCTCTCGCTGAATGCACAAGTCCGAGTGGGTGATGCGCGCCGCCGCGACTGGTGGGATGAACGAGCTTTCGACCGAATACTCGCCGATGTGCCATGCACAGCCTCCGGTATCGTGCGCAGGCATCCTGACATTCCCTGGCTGAGACGCCCGTCCGATAGCGCTGAACTGGCGCGCCTGTCATCCGAGATTCTCGACAATCTCTGGCAGATGCTCAGGCCCGGAGGCAAGCTGTTGATCGTCACTTGCTCGGTATGGCCGGAAGAGTCCACGCTGCAAGCTCAGGCCTTCGCGGAGCGGCACCGTGCACTGCGGCTGGGCGCGCCGGGCCAGCTGCTGCCATCCCTGAGCGCAGTGGATGACCACGATGGGCTGTTTTATGCGCTACTCCAAAAGCCCCTGGTTTGATACTATCGCCCGGTTCACGAAACGTGGTTTTTTTACCACTCTCTATCCAGGGTGTCATTACGTGGGAGTTCTCCGGCCAGCGTCTGGCAGCAACCGTCGCTCGGGCGTCGGCCAGGCCTTCTTCAGCAAGTTAAGGCAGCTGTTCGTCGCCAGCTGTCTGCTGCTGCTTGGAGCGTTGATAGCATTGCCTGCGAAGGCCAATGAGGGTATCGAGTTCCTCGATGCGGCGCTTCAGCTTTCCGACGAGGGCTATGTGCTCTCCTCGAACTTCTCGGTCGAACTGACCCACCCGCTTGAAGATGCACTGATGCGTGGAATTCCGCTCTACTTCAAGCTACAACTTGAAGTGTCACGCCCGCGCTGGTACTGGTTCGATGATGTCGCTATCAAAGCCAGCCGATCGCTCAGACTTTCCTACAACGTGCTGACTCGGCAGTACCGGGCATCGATCGATGGAAGCCTGCACCGAAATTTTTCCCGGCTGGATGAGATGCTGGCGCTGCTGCGGCATACGGGACGCTGGCAGGTAGCCGAGCCCGGTGCGCTCAGGCCGGACACAAGCTACAGCGTCGCAGTACAGTTGAGTCTCGATGTCTCCCAACTGCCCAAGCCAATTCAGGTCAGCGCAATGGGCAGCGGCGAGTGGCGCATCTCCTCAGGCTGGGCGCGGGTCACCCACAAGACCGAGGCCAAATGAGCCGGGCGCTGCGCTATATGCTCTTGTCTGCGGCCGCGCTGGTGGCTGTGCTGCTCTACCTGCTGACCGCAGCCAGCGCAAACACTCAGCTGTTCGAAACCTATTACTCATCGATATTGGGCGCCAATGTCGCCGCTGGCGCGCTGCTGTTCGTGCTGGTGCTTTTCCTGCTCGCTCGCCTCGCCAGTCGTTACCGGCGCAAACGCTTCGGTTCACGTCTGATGACGCGACTGGTCCTGATGTTTACGCTGATGGGTGTGCTGCCCGGCGTCGTGATCTATCTGGTCTCTGTGCAGTTCGTCTCGCGCTCTATCGAGTCCTGGTTCAACGTCAAAGTGGAGACGGCGCTCGAGTCCGGGCTTACACTGGGAAGAAGCGCGCTCGATGCGTCGCTGGCAGACCTTCGGCAAAAGGCGCGTGGCGCGGCATCCGAGCTCTCGGAGATGTCCGACGCTGCGCTGGTCGCCCAGCTGCCCAGAATTGCGGAACGCAATCGGCTCAATGAGGTCGCTATCGTGTCCGGCTCTGGCCACCTGATTGCCAGCACATCGAACAGCGTTGCCAGTCTTGTGCCCGACCTCCCGACTCCCTCGATGATTGCCAGAGCGCGCTCCATGGACGGCTTTGGGCTGATCGAAGGCGACACTGAAACAGGTGGCGTCAGGAATGCTGCTTCAAAAAACTCACTCCAGATTCGCGTGGTGATGGCGATTCGCGGTGATGGATCCCTGCTGTCTCTAGGCGGAGGACGGCCGCGATACCTTCAGGTCATCCAGCCCGTGCCGGAGCAGCTCGCAGCCAATGCCGAGGCCTTGCGCATTGCTTACGGCGAATACCAGGAACGCTCGCTGGCTCGGACGGGCCTTCGTAATTTTTATTTGGTGACGCTGACTCTGACGCTGCTTCTCGCCATATTCGCCGCGATGGTCAGTGCCTTCCTGCTTGCGACCGATCTGGCACGGCCACTGTTGCTACTCGCCGAAGGTACCAAGGCCGTGGCCGAGGGCGATCTATCGCCGAGGCCCATCGTCGCCAGCACTGACGAATTAGGCACACTGACACAATCGTTCAACCTGATGACCATGCAGCTGTCAGAGGCGAGGGAAGCTGTCGAGCGCAATCGCAAGGCGCTTGAAAACGCCAAGGCCTACCTTGAATCGGTGCTGGCGAATATGTCCGCTGGCGTGATGGTGCTGGACGATCAGCTGCGGCTAGTGACCTTCAATGCATCGGCAGAGCAGATACTCCACTCAGGCCTGACGGCATGGCTCAAGCATCCTTTCGCGAGCATCGAAGGCTTAAAAGATTTCAGCGAACCCATTATTCGCGCTTTTTCAGAGCAGAACGCTCAGTCCGCGATGAGCAACACGGATCCGCGTGATCAGCACTGGCAGCAGCAGATCGGCCTGCCCGGCCGCTCGGTCGAGTGGCATGCGCCAACCGAGATCACCTTGCTGGCGCGAGGCGCGCGACTGCCCGTCGGCTCGGGTCTTGGTCATGTCGTGGTCTTTGATGACATTTCTGACCTGATCTCTGGGCAGCGTTCTGTCGCTTGGGCGGAGGTGGCGCGACGTCTGGCGCACGAGATCAAGAATCCACTCACGCCGATACAACTTTCTGCCGAGCGGCTGATGATGAAACTGGAGGCCCGGCTCTCTGGCGCTGATCTTGCGCTGCTTGAACGAGGTACTAATACGATCGTCAATCAAGTGGTGGCAATGCAGCAGATGGTGGACAATTTCCGCGACTACGCGAAGACGCCGCCACCACTGCTCAAGCCTCTGAACCTTAACGAACTGATTGAGGAAATCCTCGAGCTGTATAGCGGCCTCGACGGCAGTCGACATCTGCACGCGCGGCTCGATCCGGCCTTGCCCGAGATTCTGGGTGATGCAACCCAACTGCGGCAGGTGATACACAACCTACTGCAAAACGCGCTTGATGCGACAGCAGAGATCCGCGGCGATGACAGCCCGCCGCGCATTGATCTGGCCACTGAAACGATTCACTACACCGATGCTGATGGCAGTACCCGCGTCGCGGTGAGACTGAGCGTGACGGATAACGGACCGGGTTTTAGCGCCGCTGTTCTCCCGAGGGCTTTCGAACCCTACGTCACCTCCAAGCCCAAGGGTACCGGCCTGGGATTGCCGGTGGTACGGAAGATCATAGAGGAGCACGGCGGACGTATTGAGTTGCTTAACCGCAAAGAAGCCCGAGGTGCGCAGGTATCGATACTGCTGCTCAAGCTGGCGAGCATTTAAGCATTTGACATTAGCATTTGACATTAAGAATTGCAAAAAATACAATTTCTAATCACGAGAGGCGCTGAATGTTTTATGGCGAGCCAGCGCCGCTGTGCGGCGCGGGACCCAGCAAAATCAAGGGCTCAGCGAGACTCAGCTAGCGGCAAAAGTCACTGGTGTTATGTAATCAGCGCTTCCGAGGGAAAACGGTATAAAAGATGGAGAGTCAGCCATGGCAAACATACTGGTAGTCGACGATGAGATGGGTATCCGGGAGCTGCTCTCGGAAATACTGGGCGACGAAGGGCATGTGGTCACCACGGCGGAAGACGCCAATCAGGCGCGCGAGTTGCGCATCTCGGGCAGCCCTGACCTGGTACTGCTCGACATATGGATGCCCGACACCGATGGCGTGACACTGCTCAAGGAGTGGCAGCGCGATGGGCTGCTGACCATGCCAGTCATCATGATGTCCGGTCATGCCACCATCGACACCGCCGTGGAAGCGACGCGCATCGGCGCGATGAATTTCCTCGAGAAGCCGATATCGCTGCAAAAGCTGCTCAAGACCGTACAGCAAGGACTGTCGCGCGGTCAGGATCAGGCGCGCGGCGCCATGCTGAACAATAACGGCTACAGCCGACACGGGATCAGCGCCGAAAAGAACAGTCTCTCGGCGCCAATGAATACCTACGCCAGCCTGGGCAATTACTCCGGCGCGCTGAGCGCGTCCACCACCGCTTATGCGGCCCCCGAAAAAGAATTCCGCGTCTCTTTCGAACTGCCATTGCGCGAGGCGAGAGATGCTTTCGAGCGCGCCTATTTCGAGCATCATCTGGTGCGAGAAGGGGGCAGCATGACACGCGTGGCCGAGCGCACAGGATTGGAGAGAACCCACCTTTACCGCAAGCTGAAGCAGCTCGGTGTCGAGTCCAGCAAGGCAGCGAAGAAGTCGGGATGACACTGGTACGGCTGGTGCACGGTGGCAATTCTGCCGCACGTGAAAAAGCAATCGCCGGTGAGCTGCCGCCCGGATCGACCGCTGTTGCGCTGCTCGAAGGACTCGCCAGCGATAGTGGGCTGACCCCATCCGAGGCGCTGACCGTCATCCGCATTGCTCCTGGCTGCCCGTGCTGCACCGGCAGCCTGACCATGCGGGTGACTCTCAATCGCCTGCTGAGGCATCCGCCCGAGATTCTCTTCATGAGCCTGTCGGACGCGTCGCATCTGGATTCTGTGCAAAGTTTTTTGCGAGAAGAGCAATATTGCGGTAGGCTGTACCTGGGGCCTGAACTCGATTGCGGCAGGGCCTCGACAACCTAGCGGTGGTGACCCGTCCTCTAGGGACGAGATGTGCGCTTCACTCTTGAAATTTCCCTTCGCATCACCATGTCGGACAGCAGAGAGAGGCAAATCTCTCTCTGTTTTTCTCCAAGGAGCCCGCATGAACCTGATCTACAACAGCGAACACTACAGCGTGGTGGAGTTTCGCGCAGAGGCAGGAATGGAAGCGATGCGCTTCGGCGGCTATGAAATTCTTGACAAGCCCGCCAAAAAAGAGATCTTCATCGCCGGCCCGCTGGCAGAGTCATTTCGCCAGCATGTGCGGGAGCTGATTGCCCGAGAGCCCAGCATCGAGGAAATCGATGAATTTCTGGGTAGCTACGGCTCACTGATGGCGCAATCCGTTGTGCTGCACTGAAGCGATTCAACCATCGAGTCAGTCTGATTGCACGCCAATTCTCGTCCCGTCACCAGCAATCAGTTCGGCATTCACGATCAGCTGCACGGGCTGATTGAGCGCCACGTGAGTTCTCGCTATCTGCGCCCCATCGCGGATCACAGCCGGAGGGGATTCGACACCGCGATCAATGCCTGGCAAGCGGCAGGCGGCAGGCCGCTGATCATCGACGCTGGCTGTGGCGTTGGCCTATCTACTCGCAAGCTTGCACAGCGCCACCCCGATCGCTACGTGATCGGCATTGATCAATCCGCCGACCGCCTGGCGCGCGAGCTGCGCTGGGACGCTGAAGTGCCCAGCAATCATGTGCTGGTGCGTGCCGATCTGGTGGACTTCTGGCGGCTGATGCTCGAACATGCGGTTTACCCCTCGCATCATTACCTGCTCTATCCGAATCCCTGGCCAAAAAAATCTCAGCTGGTGCGCCGCTGGCATGGACACCCGGTGTTTCCCGCATTACTCGCACTGGGCGGGCAGATCGAATGCCGCAGCAACTGGAAAATTTACATTGAAGAGTTTGCATCAGCAGTCACGCAGCTGACCGGCGTACCCGTCAGCTGCGAGAATTTGCCCTCTGAAGCTGATGCGCTATCGCCTTTTGAGCAAAAATACCGAGCCTCCGGTCACGCGCTCTGGCGCTGCCAGTTACAGCTTGCCGCCCGCATTGCGAGCGCAAGCACGCTGTCAGAATCGTGATAACGTTGAACAACTGCCACCACTCAACTCACCTTTGCCATGTGCCAGCTGCTGGGAATGAATTGCAATGTCCCGACTGACATCGTGTTCAGTTTTACCGGCTTCGCGACACGCGGCGGCCTCACCGATGAGCACAAGGATGGCTGGGGCATTGCTTTTTTCGA
>JBEDGK010000339.1:0-15142 GCA_041174665.1 Pseudomonadota bacterium | reverse complement strand
CTCAATTATAATGTTCGCATCATGAGCACCGACTACCTGAAGAAAATCCTCACCTCGCGTGTCTATGACATTGCCGAAGAGACGCCGCTGGAACTGGCGACAACGCTCTCGCAGCGAATGGGTCATCGCATGTATTTGAAGCGCGAAGACATGCAGAGCGTATTCAGCTTCAAGCTGCGCGGCGCGTACAACAAAATGGCGCATCTGCCCGCCGCACAACTCAAGCGTGGTGTGATCTGCGCATCGGCCGGCAATCACGCGCAAGGCGTCGCTCTGTCGGCCAGCCGCCTTGGCTGTCGCGCGGTGATTGTGATGCCGACTACCACGCCCGCGGTGAAAATCGACGCGGTGCGCGCTCGCGGTGGCGAGGTGGTGCTGAGCGGCGAATCCTATTCGGATGCTTACCAGCATGCGCTGGCGCTCGAAAAAAAACACAAGCTGTCTTTTGTGCATCCCTTCGATGACCCGGATGTGATCGCTGGTCAGGGCACGATAGGCATGGAAATCCTGCGCCAGCACCCCGGCCCGATTCATGCGGTGTTCGTGGCCGTTGGCGGTGGCGGACTGATCAGCGGCGTGGGTGCCTATATCAAGGCAGTGCGTCCCGACATCAAAGTCATTGGCGTGCAAACCACAGACTCGGATGCGATGGCGCGTTCGCTGCACAGCGGACGACGGGTAATGCTGAATGACGTGGGTCTGTTCTCGGATGGCACGGCAGTCAAACAAGTCGGTGAAGAGACCTTCCGGCTGGCCAAGCAGGTGGTTGACGACATGATCCTGGTCGATACGGACGCGGTGTGCGCTGCGATCAAGGATGTGTTCACCGATACGCGCAGCATTCTGGAACCGGCGGGGGCGCTCGCTGTGGCTGGCGCGAAAGCTTACGCAGAACGCGGAGCAAAACAAAAAAAGCCGCTGCGCGACGAAACCCTGGTCGCGATCGCCTGCGGCGCGAACATGAACTTTGATCGACTGCGCTTTGTTGCCGAGCGCGCTGAAATCGGCGAGGCGCATGAAGCCGTGTTTGCAGTCACGATTCCCGAAGAGCGCGGCAGCTTCCGACGTTTCTGCCAGCTGGTGGGCTCTCGCGCAGTGACAGAGTTCAATTACCGTATCAGCGATGAAAAGCTGGCCCATGTATTCGTCGGGCTGCAAGTCGCCAACCGCGATGAGCCCGGCAAGATCAGCAAGACTTTCCAGAAACAGGGCTTTCCGAACATCGACCTGACCCATGACGAACTGGCCAAGCTGCATATTCGTCATCTGGTCGGCGGTAAAAGTCCGCTGGCACAGGGCGAGCTGCTGTATCGCTTCGAGTTTCCCGAGCGACCGGGCGCACTGATGCGCTTTCTCGACAGCCTCGCGCCCGGCTGGAACATCAGCCTGTTTCACTACCGCAGTCAGGGGGGCGATGTGGGCCGTGTGCTGGTCGGTTTGCAGGTACCAAAAACCGAGATGAAGGCATTCAGGGATTTCCTCTCCAGCATAGGCTATCGCAGCTGGGACGAGAGCAAGAACCCGGCCTATCAGCTGTTCCTGTAAGCTGAGTCATGCTCTACATCATGCGGGGTCGGTTCCAGCGAATGATGTACCTGACCGAACCCTGTTTTCTGCCTCTCCGCACTGCAAGATTGTGATGAATTCCACCTCAACGCCATCGGATTCGCCGCTCGGTAAAACCACTGACTACGCTAATCACTACGACCCTGGTCTGCTGTACCCAATGACGCGCTCAGACAAACGGGGCGAGCTGGGCATCGCGGGCTCACTGCCTTTTTTCGGGATGGATGTCTGGAATGCCTACGAGGTGTCGTGGCTGAATCTACGCGGCAAGCCCCAAGTGGCTATCGCCACCTTTCAGGTACCGGCAGATTCTCCGAATATCGTCGAGTCAAAATCACTGAAGCTGTACCTGAACTCGCTGAACCAAACGCGGCTGGCCAGCATTGAGGCGCTGACTGACCTGCTGCGCAAAGACATCTCGGATGCCGTGGGGGCCAGCATACAGCTGCGCTTGGCCGGGCCCGAGGAATTCGGCAAGCTAAGTATGGGCGAGCTGGAGGGCTTGCTGCTGGACCGGCTGGATATCGAGGTGGACAACTACCATCCTGACCCGGCGCTGTTGACCGCCAGTCGGGACGAGGCAACGGTCGAAGAAAAACTGGTGTCGCATCTGCTGAAATCGAATTGTCTGGTCACCAACCAGCCAGACTGGGCCAGTGTGCAAATTCACTACGTGGGCCCGGCCATCCACCAGGAAGGCCTGCTTCGTTACCTGATCGGCTTTCGCGACCATCAGGAATTCCACGAGCAATGCGTGGAACGGATTTTCATGGATCTGCTGCGCCAGTGCGGTCCGACCAAACTGATGGTCATGGCGCGTTACACACGTCGCGGCGGTATCGATATCAACCCGTGGCGTAGCAATTTTTCGCTGTCAAAAATGCCATCCAATGCACGAAATGCAAGGCAATGAATCATGATCGCGAATTTTTCCGACATCGGTTGCCAGATGCCCGAGTCGGGGTTAGATTTAGCGCCTGTGCAAAGTTTACTGATATCAGCCTTCCCTGATTGTCTGAGCCTGTCAATTGCCGGAGGCTCGCGCCGGCGAAAGCACAAGGGCTCCGGAAGAACTCCCCTATAATCGCGGCCTGACGCTTTTCATGCGCATAGCACCATGACCCATCTGAGCCAGATCCTCCCACAAAAAAATATCGTGCTGGACCTTGAATGTTCGAGCAAAAAACGCGCTTTCGAGCAGGCCGGTCTGATCTTCGAGAATAACTGCGGGATAGCGCGGTCGACTGTTTCTGACAATCTCTTTGCCCGAGAGCGGCTGGGATCCACAGGCCTGGGGCACGGCGTCGCTGTCCCGCATGGCCGCATCCGAGGGCTCAAGTCGCCGCTGGCCGCTTTCGTCAGACTGTCCGAGGCCATTCCCTTTGAATCCCCGGACGGTGAACCCGTCAAGCTGCTGATCTTTCTGCTGATTCCGGACAACGTCACCCAGCAACATCTGGAAATCCTGTCAGAGATTGCTGAAATGTTCTCCGATAAAAGCTTCAGGGCGGAACTGACCGAAGATGCTGACGCCAGCTCGCTCTACACAAAACTGGTGAACTGGCACCCCACCGAGCGCAACATGGCCTGAGGGCCGCGCCGGTATCCTCGTCCCATGCCACTGACCACGCCGCTGTCGATACGAGAACTGTTTGATGACAACCTGGACGCGTTGAGTCTGGCTTGGCTGGCAGGACAAACTGGCACGGAACAATTGATCGTCGGCGACGCCGTCTCCGCCGCCGACCAGATAGGTCACCTGAACCTGATCCATCCCGGACGCATTCAAGTCTTCGGTCCGCAGGAAATGGCCTATCTTGCGCGTATTTCCGATCACTCCCGCATTGCCCAGACACGCGAACTAGTCGCAGGCAAGCCGCCAGCATTCATCATTGCCCACTCGCTGACCCCGCCGCCGTTCATTGTCGACGTCTGCAACGACCACGGCATACCATTGATCTCCACGCCGCATCCCTCGGCTCGCGTGATCGATTATCTGCGGGTGTATCTGTCGAAAAAGCTTGCCACGCGAGTCACCATGCACGGGGTATTCATGGATGTGCTGGGCGTCGGCGTACTGATCACAGGTGAATCTGGTCTGGGCAAGAGCGAGCTGGGACTGGAACTGATCTCCCGCAATCACGGACTGGTCGCCGATGATGCAGTGGAATTCTCGCGCATCGCCCCCAACATGATCGAGGGACGGTGTCCGCCCCTGTTGCAAAACCTGCTAGAGGTGCGTGGCCTGGGACTATTGGATATTCGCGCCATCTTCGGCGAGACCGCTGTGCGCCGAAAGATGCGGCTCAAGCTGATTGTGCATCTGGTGCGCCGCAAGACACTCGAAGAAAACTACGAGCGCTTGCCTCTGAATCAACAGCACGAAGAAGTCCTGGGGCTGCCGATACGAAAGGTCGTGATACCGGTGGAAGCCGGCCGCAACATCGCGGTGCTGCTGGAAGCTGCGGTGCGCAACACGATTCTGCAATTGCGCGGCATCGACACACTGGCCGATTTCATGGAACGCCAGCAGCGCGCAATGGGTGAGGAATAAGGCGCAGGCCGGCGCTTGCTATCATTCCGCCCATGCGCATCATTCTTCTCACCGGCATCTCTGGCTCGGGCAAATCTGTCGGGCTCAACGCGCTCGAAGACGCGGGCTACTTCTGCGTCGACAATCTCCCCCCTTCCCTTCTGCGCGCGCTGGTGGATACTCGGCGGCCCGAGGGACAGCAGACGCTGGCTGTCGCGGTCGACGCGCGCAGTGCCTCATCACTGGCCGAGCTTCCGGCAGATATCAACTGGCTGCGTGAGCAGGGGCATCATGTTGAAGTCGTTTTCCTGACCGCCAAGACCGAATCCCTCATCAACCGATTTTCGGAGACACGGCGCAGTCATCCGTTATCGCATCGCATAGCGCCCGATGCACAGCCCTCGGATATTCCGACGCTCGTCGAGTGCATCTGGCAAGAACGCGAAATGCTCTCAGCCATCGAAGGTCTGGGCCACCTGATCGATACCTCCGGACTATCGGCGAATCAGCTACGCGCCTGGATCAAGGAGCTGGTACAAAAGGAAAGTGGTCAGCTGTCCTTGCTGTTCGAATCGTTTGCCTTCAAGTTTGGGGTACCACTGGACGCCGATCTGGTGTTCGACGTGCGTGTCGTGCCCAATCCCTTTTATGACAAGACGCTGCGACCACTGACCGGCAGAGATCAGCCCGTGATCGATTTTCTGAACGCTCAGCCGGATGCGATGCATCTTCTATCCGATATCCGTGGCTTCATCGAGCGCTGGTTGCCTGCGTATCAGCGCGATAATCGCAGCTATCTGACCGTAGCAATAGGCTGCACGGGAGGGCAGCATCGCTCGGTGTTCATGGTCGAACAACTCGCGCAGCATTTTAAAGAACAGGCGCGTGTGCTGATACGGCACCGCGAGCTGGATTGAGCACCTTAATGAATAACACGGACTGGATACCATTGTTCCCGCTGCGGACGGTACTGTTTCCGGCAGGCGTGCTGCCGCTGCGCGTCTTCGAGACTCGCTATGTCGACATGGTGCGCGAGCGAATGAAGCGCGATGCGCCCTTCGGTGTGGTGGCGATCCGCGCTGGCGCGGAGGTCGGCGGAGCGGCAGAACCCCATGCGATCGGTACGCTCGCGCATATCGTCGAGTGGGACATGCCGGAGCTCGGCGTGCTGCAGTTGCAGACGCGCGGCGGCGAGCGATTCCGGGTGCTGGAGACGCGCATACAGCCGAGTCAGCTGCTCGAAGGGCGCATCGAACCGCTGCCAATATCCTCAAGCGAGGCTGATCCTGACTCGCTTCAAGTCTGCGCTCAAGTGCTTGAGGTGGTAATCAGCGAACTGCTCGAACAGGCACGTGACGAGGCTGGTGATCATTTCATCAATCCTTTTCCCGAGCCTCATCCACTTGATTCAGCAGGCTGGGTCGCCAATCGCTGGAGTGAAATGCTGCCAATTTCGCTTGAACAAAAACAAGCGCTGCTGGAGATCAATCATGATGGCGAGCGACTGCTGAAAGTCGAACAGTATCTACGCGAGAACGGCGTGATCTGATCTGGTCGGCGCGACGATGCGCTGCTTCATTGCGTGTCCAGCAATTTCCGCACAGGCGCAGGCAAACCCGACGATGACAGCTTTTTTTTCGGAACCCATTGGTAAGACGACTGAGACGCCAGCATGAAGCTGCGCGACAGGCGCACACGAACGGGATTCACGTTCAGCTTGTAGTGCGTGAATGCGTGCACGAACGGCTGCAGCCAGTCGAAAGACTCGACCTCGCCGAATTCTGCAAGCGCGCTGAGCAGCGCCTTGCCGCCGATCTTTGCCGGTACCTCAGGCAAAAGTCTGTCCAGCTCGGGCAGCGACAACAGCCCTCCCCAGATGCCGGAAGGCGGCCGCTGCTCGAGGAGCACCGCGCCATGGTGCTCGACCACTAGCATTACCGTGGACTTTTCTGGCACCGCTTTTTTCGGTTTGCGCTCGGGCAGCTCGGCCGTGCGTCCGCTGGCGTGAGCGACACAGCGTGATTGCAAGGGACAAGCGGTGCAGTCAGGTCGGCTGCGTGTGCATAGCGTCGCCCCCAGATCCATCAGGCCTTGGGTGTAGCTCTCGATATCCGACTCCGGCAGCAGTGCGATCGCACGTTCCCACAACTGCCTCTCTACAGACGCAGAGCCGGGAAAGCCCTCAATGCCGAATGCACGGCAGAATACGCGCTTTACATTGCCATCGAGGATGGCAGCACGCGTTCCATAGGCAAACGCACAGATTGCTGCCGCCGTCGATCGACCTATGCCGGGCAGACTCGCCAGCGCCTCGACATCTTTCGGGAAGCAGCCGCCATGTTCGGCCACGACCTGCCGAGCGCAGCGATGCAGATTGCGTGCACGCGTGTAATACCCGAGCCCGCTCCAGAGCGCCATGACCTCCTCGGGCGGCGCCCCAGCCAGCGCGACGACATCTGGGAATCGCTCGAGAAAACGCGCGTAATAGGGAATGACGGTCGCCACCTGTGTCTGTTGCAGCATGATCTCTGAGAGCCAAATGCGATAGGCGTCTCGTGTGCGCTGCCAAGGCAATGCGTGACGGCCATACTGCTTCTGCCAGCGAATGACCGTCTTTGAGAAGCTGCCGTCCGCTCCGGCGGCGCCAGCTTGCTCGACGACACGCTTCATCGCTGGCACCGACCGCAGTAAAAAGTCGAGCGCTGTCCCTGCACGATGCGCTTGACTGCCGTGCCGCAGCGCCGACAAGCCTCGCCCTCGCGGTCATAGACGAAGTAAGTCTGCTGAAAATAGCCGGACTGGCCGTCTGCGCCGATGAAGTCGCGCAGGCTGCTGCCACCCTTTTCAATCGCAGCCGCCAGCACGCGCTGGATCTGCACCGCCAGCTTCTCGTAGCGGGCGAGCGAGATGCGCCGGGCGGCGGTGGCGGGGTGTATGGCCGCATGAAAAAGACTCTCGCATGCGTAGATATTACCAACACCAACAACGATATCGCCCGCCAGAAGCACCTGCTTGATCGATGCGCTGCGCGTGCGCGTGGCGCGATGAAGGCGCATCGCCAGATCGGTGCAGCCGAGTGGCTCTACGCCCAGCGCACGCAACAGCTGGTGCGACTCGACATCACCGTCTTGATTTGCATGCCATAGCACGGCGCCAAAGCGACGCGGGTCGGTGAATCGCATCCGCGACTGCCCGAGCACGAGATCGACATGATCATGTTTTCCCGGCGGCGGATCATCAGACAGCATTCGCAAGTGGCCAGACATGCCGAGATGGATAATCAGTGAGCCATGCGCAAAATGCAGAAGCAGATATTTGCCGCGCCGCCCGGTTGCCAACACCCGTTGTTGTCGAAGTATCTGGGCAAGCCCCGTCGGAAATGGCCAGCGCAAGCCCTCGCGGCGCAAGATCACATCCGTGACGACTTGCCCCTCCAGGTGGGGAGCGATGCCGCGGCGGGTAACTTCTACTTCTGGCAGTTCTGGCATGCTGGGAATCGAAAAAGGCGATCTTGCTGGCGGCACGCGCCCTCCCCGGCTTTCGTCGTAAAATCATCTTACGCTTGATCGACGAAGCGAAACCGGATCGCCTGTACAGGACAACTCTTGAAAAATTTCCCAGCCATTCTAACGCTCTCTGCATTACTTGCTCTTGCCAGCCCGCTGCATGCGGCTGAGAGCACCGCAGATCTGGAGCCCATTGACGTCCTGCCCGCAGTCGGTCTGTCCGAAGAGTTGATGTTCAGATATCTGTCGGCCGAGATCGCCCTTCAGCGCGGGAACGCATTTAGCGCCTACGCGACCATGCTCTCGATCGCGCGCAGCACAAGCGACCCAAGACTGGCCAGACGCGCGACTGAAATGGCGATGAGCGGCTCGCTGCCTGCGGAAGCCTTGAAGGCAGCACGTGTCTGGCACGAGATTGCTCCGCACTCTGAAGAAGCGTCGCAAGTGCTACTCAGCCTGCAGCTGCAATCGAACCGCCCTGATGAGGCAAAGCAGTCGCTGGCAGCCATGCTCTCCGGTAGCTCGCCAACGACACTGCCGCTTGCAATCGGCAATGTGCAGCGGCTGCTGTCTCGCCTTCCTGATCGCGCCCGTGCGGCTTCGCTGCTGAAGGAATTGCTGGAGCCTTACCGAGATGCGGTCGACGCACGACTGGCGTTGGCACAAATGGCGATGGTGAGCGGCGACCGAGCTGCGGCGATTAAAGAGCTGCAAAATACGCTGACGAAATTTCCTGCCTCGGAAATGGCTGCGCTGATGCTCGCGCAGATCGCCGAAGACAAGGCCGAGGCGACGAAAACGCTGGTCGATTTTTTGAAAAAAAATCCGAAAGCGCGCGAGGTACGACTGGCCTATTCGCGCATGCTGTTCGAGCAAGGCAAGATTGTCGACGCAAAAAAAGAATTCAAGACACTGCTGCAACAGACGCCGAATGACCAGACGGCGCTCTACGCGCTGGGTCTGTTGTCTGCCCAAGCCAATGAGATGGCCGATGCAGAAAAATATTTATCCACCTACATCGCCAACCTGAAAGACCAGCCGGATCGCGAACGCGATGCGACCCAGGCGCTGATGGTACTGGCGCAAATTGCAGAAGATCGCAGTGACGAAGCCGGCGTCATCAAGTGGCTGCAGCTGGTTCCCGAGCTCGGTCAGAGCGGCGCGGTGAACGCCACGATCAAGCGTGCGCAGCTTCAGGCTAAAGCGGGCAAACTGGATGAAGCACGCAAGCTGCTCAACGAAGCGGATGTGAACAACGATGATGAGCGGGTGAAGCTGATCATCGGAGAGGCGCAGCTGCTCAAAGAATCGGGCAAGCTCGGCGATGCCACGCGTCTGATTGAAGACGCGCTCGAGCTGTACAAGAACAATATCGACCTCCTGTACGAGCTGGCGATGTTGGCAGAAAAAAACCAGCAGTTCGATCTCATGGAAAGCACGCTGCGCAAAGTGATTCAGCTAGCCCCGGACAGCCAGCATGCGTATAACGCATTGGGCTACTCGCTGGCCGACCGCAACCTTCGGCTGCAGGAGGCCCATGACCTGATCAAGAAAGCACTCTCGCTGGCGCCTGAGGATCCCTTCATCATGGACAGCATGGGCTGGGTCGAATTCCGTCTGGGCCGACTGGAAAGGGCTGAAGAGTTGCTCAGGCGCGCGTTTGCGATCAAGGCCGACCCGGAAATCGCCGCGCATTTGGGTGAAGTGCTGTGGGTGTTGGGTCGTGAGGAGGAAGCGAAAAAACTCTGGCGCAATGCCGGTGGCAAGGACTCAAAGAACGACACGCTCAAGAGCACTCTGAAGCGTCTTCAGGTAAAACTCTGACTTTTCCATGCGCGTGCTGATGCGGCTGACCATCATGTCGCTCGCGGCGCTCTTCAGCGTCTGCGCTCTCAACGCGTGCAGCACCTTCCCGTCGCCGACCACAGAGACGTCTCTACAGCAGCCATATCACGAGCGCATTGCGATCGGAGGCCGATTCTCGGTCAGCTATCAGCAAGAAGGCAGACCGCAGAGCGCGCAGGGTCGTTTTCAGTGGCGGCAGCGAGGCGAGGAGGTAGATATCGAGCTTCTGTCGCCGCTGGGGCAGACACTGGCCAGAATTCGACTCAGAGCCTTCATCGCTACCCTGGAGCGTCCCGGGCAAGCGGCGCGGTCGGCCAGCAGTGCCAGCGAACTAACCGAGGACATGCTGGGCTGGGCCATGCCTGCAGATGGACTGAAATACTGGCTGCAAGGCTACTTACAAGCGGCAACCCGAACTGGAGCGCCAACTGACACGGCATCATCCCCAGCAACGAGTGACGATGTTCGGGCCGGGGAATGGCAACTGCGCTATGTCAGCTGGCAGACCGCAGAAGGCGGCCGCCACCCGAAACGTATCGATCTTTTGCGCCGGTCGGCGGCCGCTGGCGAGCTCGGGCTGCGCCTCGTGATCGATGGCTGGGAGCCCGATTGATGGCCGCCCCGGAATACCTGCACGACTGTCCGGCGCCCGCGAAGTTAAATCTTTTCCTGCATGTGGTGGGCCGGCGGGATGATGGTTATCACTTGCTGCAATCAGTCTTTCAGTTGATCAGTCTGAGCGATATGCTGCACTTCGATCTGCGCGATGACGAACGTATCGTGCGAGTGACCGATGTACCAGGCGTGCCACAAGAAGAAGACTTGATCATCCGCGCAGCACGGCGCCTGCAACAGACTGCTGCCGCGAGAGGCCTGTCGGTGCCCGGCGTCGATATTCGCATCGACAAGCGCATACCAATGGGCGGCGGCCTCGGTGGTGGTTCGTCTGATGCGGCCACCACCCTGATGGCGCTCAATGCCCTGTGGAAGCTTGAGCTGCCCCGTACCGAGCTGATGGCGCTGGGCGTGACACTCGGCGCCGATGTGCCTTTCTTCCTGCTCGGACAAAACGCCTTCGTCGAGGGGATTGGTGAACAGCTGACGCCGGTTGAAACGCCGGACGGCTGGTTCGTGGTGATACACCCCGGCGTGTCCGTGCCGACGCCGGCGATCTTCAGGGCGGCCGAATTGACACGTGACACCAAAGTCGTCAAAATAGCGGACTTTTCCGCGGGCCCACTCGGCTTTGGGAGAAACGATTTACAAGCGGTCGCCGCGCATGCATTTCCCGCCGTCGCAGACGCCCTGAGATGGCTGTCCCGGTGCGGTGAAGCGCGAATGACCGGCTCCGGCGCCTGTGTGTTCTGCCGATTCGGCTCGGAACCCGAGGCAGATGCGGTGCTCCAGGCCCTGCCGCCAACCTGGCGCGGATGGCTGGTCAAGAGCCTGTCTGCCCACCCGCTGGTGTTGTCGTCTTGATCGAATTCGTCCTTGCGGAGATCTCCGCCGGACAAACGGTTGTGTAGGGGAATCGCCAAGTTGGTTAAGGCACTGGATTTTGATTCCAGCATTCCAAGGTTCGAATCCTTGTTCCCCTGCCATTTGAACCCGCGATCTCGGGCCGAAGCCGGATCGCGATGTTAAAAAAACGTAATGTTTTTGATGAAGCCGCCAACGCGGGGAGTCCCCGGCCTTGGCGGCTTTTAAAACTTTTAACGCACTGTAGTCAGGGAATCCATGGTCCACGAGAACCTGATGGTTTTCACAGGTAACGCCAATCCGGAACTCGCTGCAGGCGTTGCTGCACAGCTGGGTATACCGGTAGGCAAGGCCGTCGTCACTCGCTTTTCCGATGGCGAGATCATGGTCGAGATCAATGAGAACGTGCGCGGCAAGGATGTGTTCGTCCTTCAGTCGACCTGCGCGCCAACCAATGACCACCTGATGGAAGTCATGCTGATGGTCGATGCGCTCAAACGCGCTTCCGCCGGACGGATCACCGCTGTGGTGCCTTACTTCGGTTATTCGCGCCAGGATCGTCGGCCGCGCTCGGCGCGCGTTGCGATCTCGGCCAAGGTCGTTGCCAACATGCTCCAAGAGGCTGGCGTGGAACGTGTGCTGATCATGGATCTGCACGCAGATCAGATTCAGGGATTCTTCGATATCCCGGTCGACAACATCTACGCATCGCCTATCCTCTTGTCGGACCTGGTGAGCAAGACCTACGATGATTTGCTGGTGGTGTCCCCAGACGTAGGCGGGGTCGTTCGCGCCCGTGCGCTGGCCAAGCGGCTGAACTGCGACCTGGCCATCATCGACAAACGCCGCCCAAAAGCGAATGTGTCGGAAGTGATGAATGTGATCGGTGAAGTCGAGGGCCGAAACTGCGTGATCATGGATGATATGGTCGACACCGCGGGCACGCTGACCAAGGCCGCTGAGGTGCTGAAAGAGCGTGGCGCGAAAAAAGTTATCGCGTACTGCACGCATCCGGTGCTGTCCGGTGCTGCGGTGGAACGAATCGCGAAATCGCCGCTGGACGAGCTGGTGGTCACCGACACGATCCCGCTCTCGAACGAGGCGAAAAAAACTGCAAAAATTCGGCAGCTGTCGTGCGCGGCGCTTTTGGCAGAAACCATACGGCGTATTAGCAAGGGCGACTCAGTGATGTCGCTGTTTGTCGAGGATGAGGCCGGCAGTCAGCAAGAGCAGTAGAGCGTTATCGAATGCGGAGTCTTGTGATGATACTTACAGTTACATGACTTCATTCAGGGGCCTCTGGTCGCGGAGGACCCAAACCCAAGGGCGTAAGCCCGATCAGGAGTAAGACATGAAAGTTGTTGCATTCCCACGCACTGAGCAGGGGTCCGGAGCGAGCCGCCGCCTGCGCAGAGCGGGTCAAACACCGGGCATCGTCTATGGTGGCCCAGCTACGCCGGTGAATATTTCACTGGACCATAACGCACTGTTCCATGCGCTGAAAAAAGAAGCCTTCCATTCGTCGATTCTGGACATGGAACTCGATGGCAAAGCAGAGAAAGTGCTGTTGCGTGACTTCCAGATGCATGCATTCAAGCCGCTGGTTCTGCACGCTGATTTCCAGCGCGTCGATCCTAACCAGAAGATTCACATGAAGGTACCGCTTCACTTCGTGAACACCGAGGTGGCGCCCGCCGTGAAGCTCTCTGGCGGCATTATCAGCCATGTGCTCAATGAGCTTGATATCAGCTGTCTGCCAAAAGACCTGCCCGAGTTCATCGAGGTGGATCTCTCGACAATGCAAGCAGGTACCTCGCTGCATGTTTCCGACCTGAAGCTGCCCGCCGGCGTGGTCGCAATACAGGCAAAAGAAAATCCCACCGTCGCCACAGCGACCGTACCAGGCGGCGCCAAAGGTGATGGGGCGAGCGCAGACGAAGCGAAGTAATCGACCCGCCCAGTCCAGATCAAGGCCCGTCCATCGACGGGCTTTTTTCTGGGCGAGCGGTGCGCAGACTTTGTCGTCCTAGGCATAATCACACCAGCTATTCACGCCAACCATCATGTCCGTACGCCTGATCGCCGGTCTCGGCAACCCGGGAGCCGAATACGAACAAACCCGCCACAACGCAGGTTTCTGGCTGGTCGACGAACTCGCCCGCGGACAGTTGCGCCGCGAGACCAGGTTCTCTGGTCTCGCCTGCAAGTGCAAGATAGCGGGCGAAGATATCTGGCTGCTGGAGCCTCAGACCTACATGAATCGCTCGGGTCTTTCAGTCGCCGCGCTGGCGAGGTTTTTCAAAATCGACACCGAGCAGATTCTGGTGGTTCATGATGAACTCGACCTTGAGCCTGGTATCGCGAAGCTGAAAAAAGGTGGTTCGCCGGGTGGGCACAATGGGCTCAAGGATATCGACAGCGCGCTCGGCAGTCGCGACTATTGGCGGCTGCGCATCGGCATCGGTCATCCTCGCGCTCTGGGTTTGCAGCAAGCAGTCGTGGATTTTGTGCTGCACCGTCCGCGCGCAGAGGAGCAGACGCTGATCGATCAGGCGCTGGCGCGGAGTCTGAACATCATTCCTCTGCTCTGCGAGGGACGTTTCGAGCAAGCGATGAAGGAATTACACACCGTCCCCACACCATAAAATCACCGAACTTCGCTTTCAGCTTCGCCGATTAATTCCTCAGAGCAAGCTGCCTCTGTGTGTGGCACTGAGCGAGAAATTCACCCGCCGCGCATCTCGCTGCCGCCTGCCTGAACGACGTTTATTCCTCCTCTCTCTAATAAAGATCAAATTCCGCCAGCGCCCAAAATGAAAAAATTGGGCAATTGCTGGTTTGAATTTTCCTCGTTATCCGAGCATCATCGGAAAACGTATTCCGGCAAAAGACAAGGACTGCGGTTATTTGATTTCCGCAGAAAAATCACTGAATCAGGAATCAAGAATCAGATCAGCAATGCCCATTATCTGCCTGGAAATTTGTAAAAATATGATTCTATTTAGATAACTCTTGATTTATACTGTCCAACCTGACTAACGCGTGTCTTTACGCGGATGTTGAGATAAGGAAACCATCAATGGGGATCACCATGAACTCTTACAAGGAAATTCAAAACCAGATTGAAAGACTGCAAAAAGAAGCCGAACAGGTGCGTAAAACCGAAGTGTCAAACGCTATTGCAGATATTCAATCGAAAATGCGCGAATTCGGTATTTCGCCCGAAGATCTGGGTTTTGCCGTGCGCAGCAAGCGCCTGCAAAAATCCGTTCGCAAACCTGTCGCACCAAAATACAGAAATGACGGTACCGGTGAAACCTGGAGCGGCCGAGGCAAGCCACCGAAATGGATGGCCGGGCGCGACAAGGCTCAGTTTCTCATTCGTGCCTGATCCGTATTTCAATCGGTCTGTCGACTAAAAAACTCATGAATCATGGCTCATGACGCATGACTCATGACGCATGACTCATGATTCATGATTCATGACAAATGATTCATGACAAATGACTGAAAAATCACGATGAACGATGGCCGGAAATCGGCCATCGCGGGATTTTTCAGCAAGCACCTGGCCGCCCTCGGGCGGCTTATTTTTTTATCGTCATTGAGTAGCGCAGATCCGAGGGGGGGAAGCTCTCTAAAAAATCATGCGTAATTATCGATACCGGATTCTGGTGAGCGACAAAAACAAAATGCGCAAATCCACCCATAAATTGGCCAGCGCCAGATACTGCTGCGCATACTCCAGCCGCCGGGGCAGAACCTTCTCGACATACGCCTGCTCCAATTCATCACCGGTCAAATCAGCCAATAATTGTGTTTCCTCAGCAAACTCTATCGTCGCTAAATCGAACAAACCCGGCTTTACGGACAACACCTGTTTTCTGACATCGCCGGGATAACAGCCCACATAGCGCGGCAATTCCACCCTGGGTCCCACCAGAGAAAAATCGCCGCGCAGCACGTTGAGCAACAGCGGCCATTGCGCAATACCCGTACGACGCAGAAAACGGCCTGCAGGCGTCAGCTCCTCCCCTTGGCACCCGCCTACGGTCTCCATCGCGTCAGGGTCGGCAATCGCGGTACGAAATTCCCATACCTTGACCATGCGCCCATTGCGACCGACGCGATGAGATTTCCTGAGCACGGGCGCTGAGGACTCGGCGCGAAGCAAAAGCAAAATGATCAAACCAAGGGGTGCAAGCAGGACAAG
>JBEDGK010000338.1:0-2557 GCA_041174665.1 Pseudomonadota bacterium | reverse complement strand
GGGCAGCAGAAGTTGGTCGCACTGGCACGTGCGCTGACTATCGGAACACGCCTGTTGTTGCTGGATGAGCCTTTCGAAGGTGTGGCACCGGCTCTGTCGGCACGTTTGTCGGAGGTGATTGCTTCATTGCGCGGTAGCGAGCTATCAGTACTGATCGCCCAATCAGATCTCAACCACTCGCGCAGCTTGCTAGATGCCGAGATCAGGATAGAGCGCGGCGTGCAGCTTGCTGTGACCTGATTTTATTTGATGCACCTTCCGCCTTAATTCCCCTCCACCGAATGATCGACTGGCAGCAGCATATCCGCTTACCCGCGATGCGTACCGAAACCCATTTCGGTGATCGTGTGCTGCGCTGTTTTGTGGATCGGCCACTTTCGCTGTACGCCATGCTGGAGCATGCTGTCGCTCGCTATCCTGACCGCGAGGCGCTGGCCTGCGGTGATCAGCGTTGGACCTACCTTCAGTTGAACGCCGAGGTTGATCGAATCGCGGCAGGCTTTGCGGAACAGGGCTTGCGTGCTGGCGAGCGAGTAGTGATGTTGATCGGCAACCGGCTGGAATTTGTCTCGGTGCTGTTCGCACTGCAAAAAATCGGCGCAATCGCTGTACCTGTGGGCACGCGTGAACAAGGCCCGGGACTTCTCTACATCTTGCAACAGTGTGGTGCGGTTGCGATTGTCCTGGATGAGGACTTGCTGCCACGCCTGCCGGATAAGGATGCTGTACCAAGCCTGCGGCTACGGATTTGTATTTCTAGTGCTGATGTCCCTGGTGCCAATGACGCAGCTGCAAATATTGCGCATACAGAGCGCGGTACTCGATACGATCCGGCAATCAATCGCCCCAGAATAAATGAGCTGCAGTTAGTCGCGCTTGATACCCTTTCCGGTGCGCCTGTTGCGCCGGCCAGCGTCAATGAAGAAGATTGCGCCTGTATTCTTTACACCTCAGGTACCACCGGTCATCCAAAGGGTGCGATGCTCACGCATTTCAATATCGCACATTCGGTGATTCATTTCGCCGTAACGCTCAAGTTAAGTCATGAAGATCGTGCCGCATTGGCGGTACCCGCCAGCCATGTCACCGGCTTGGTGGCCTTGATCGCCTTGATGGCGCATGTGGGTGGCGCGTTAGTGATTGTGCCGGAGTTCAAGGCAGAAGCGTTTGTAGACTTGCTTGCGGATGAAAAAATCAGCTATGGCGTGATGGTGCCAGCCATGTATCAGCTGTGCCTATTGCAGCCCAATTTTTTTACGGCCGATCTGAGTGCTTGGCGTGTGGGTGGTTATGGTGGTTCGCCCATGCCGGTGCCGACTGTGCAAGCACTCGGCAAGGCATTACCCGGTTTAACGCTGGTGAATTGCTATGGCTCTACTGAGACCAGCTCGCCAAGTACCATCATGCCGCTGGGCTTGTCTGCGGTCTATCACGATAGCGTCGGTATTGCAGCGCCTTGCGCAGATATCCGAGTAATGAATGCAAACGGTGAGCCAGTCGCTGTGGGTGAATCGGGTGAGCTGTGGATCGGTGGCCCGATGGTCGTTCCCGGCTACTGGGATAACCCAGACGCGACCGCGAAAGGGTTTGCCGAAGGCTGCTGGCGTTCAGGCGATGTCGGCGCAATCGATGCACTAGGGTTGGTGCGTGTGTTTGATCGCATCAAGGACATGATCAACCGGGGCGGTTTCAAAATTTACTCGGTCGAGGTAGAGAACACGCTAATGGCCTTTGCAGGCGTTGTTGAAGCAGCGGTCGTCGGACATCCTTGCCCGGTACTGGGTGAGCGTGTGCACGCTTATCTCTATATGCCGAATCAACAGCACGATGCCGATGCGGTCCGTGCGTATTGTGCGGTACGTTTGGCTGACTACAAAGTACCTGAGGAAATTTTTTTCAGTGACACGCCTTTGCCGAGAAACGCCAACGGCAAGCTGCTCAAACGCTCGCTGCGCGCTTAAGTCTACGAGCCACCCAGCCCAAAGTTTCCGCTGCGCCAAGGGCTATTGATTTGCCCTGCCACAGAGTGTGACGGATCAGCGCAGTAGTGGCTCCTTGTGATATAAAGCCAGCGTTCTGGCCAACTGAATCAGCAGCTTGTCAATGAATCCAAGATGTATCCAAGCTAGGTCTAAGCTAAATCAGCTTGAGTCATTGGTACAGAGCCCTGACTCTCTAAAATAACAAGTATCCCGATAGAGCGTCTTATAAAAAATCACCCTACAAAAAACATGACGTCGGAGGTCTGCTTTGCGGCACTTTAGTGGTTCAATTATTTTTGCGTTGCTCTGTCTTGGGCTGGCGACTTGGTGGGGGTATGAACACGGCGGCACCGAAGCTGCGCTGACCGGTTTCGGTATTGCGCTCATACTCGGTGTGCTTGAGGTGTCGCTCTCGTTCGATAATGCGGTTGTCAATGCCTCGGTACTGAAGCACTGGAATGAATTCTGGCAAAAGCTTTTTCTGACAGCCGGTATTTTGGTGGCTGTGGTTGGTATGCGCTTGCTATTCCCGCTGGTTATCGTCGCGCAAACCGCTGATCTTGGCGCTACAGAGG
>JBEDGK010000337.1:0-4454 GCA_041174665.1 Pseudomonadota bacterium | reverse complement strand
TGGTATCTCCACTGACGTACGTCGGATCGAAGTCATCTGACGTATCGCCTGGCGTTGCATTGTCGTCAACCACATCGACATTCGCAATCGCCACATTGCCTGTGTTGGTCACCAGGTAGGTATAAGTGATCGTCTGCCCGACCGTATTGACCGTCGTGAGGTCTGCATCCTTCTCGATATGCAAGGCTCTTAGCAGAAGCATATTGCCAAAATTCACATCCAACTCAGTGGGATGCAACGCACTGATGATAATGGGTAGTGGATTTACCGTCGTTTGCATCCACCCGTCGGGGACGACCTCACGAACGATATAAGGATCATTGTCGGTGGTGCTCTTGTTTGCATCTGGCGTTACAGAAAACGTATAACGACCGCCCGAGGCAGTTATCTGTGACACGTCATTTTCGTCTAATTGGCCATCGTTGTTCAGGTCGAGATAGATGATGACGCCATCAATGCCGGACTCACCTGCATCACGAATACCATTGCCGTTCAGGTCATTAAACTTGACTCCGCTGATGCTGCCCGCAATGATCGCCGCTGGCGAGAGTTGAATCGATGTGGCACCGGATCCGCCAATATCCACTGTCGTCTGCAGCGAACCCCCCGTCCAGGCACTGGCACCTTTTTCGGTAGGGCTGGGTCCGGCCAAATGAAGGCCGTAGTAAATTTCGGCAACGCCGTTGGTGGTCGTCGCACCCGTGTAGGTGAACGTGATCGTCACCTTATGGTCCAGCGTTCCGGATCCTAAAGTGGTGATCCCACTGACGTTCGTGATGTTTGCATCTACGGTGTAGATGCCTTGGCTAACGCCACCGAAACTGGTGAAGCCCCCACCATTTGCAAAACTACTGTCTAAGGTGGGGGTAATGGCCGGGTTGGTTACGCCGAGCTGTCCGGGAGTGCGGCTGATATCGAAAGTGGTCAGATAATCGAAACCTAACGCGTCAGTATTCTGCTGGTAATAGTTATAGGTGACATTGAACGAATAGGACTGGCCGTTTACCAGCGGTACTTGGCTGGAGGCCTTGTAGATGAACACATGCGGAATGACCTCTCCCTCGAAATAATCGGATTTATTTGCATTAAGAATATTGTTATTCCACTCCGCTGCTGACTGGGTCGCCGCATCCCCATCAGCCCAATGCTGATAAACCTTGTTGGTTGACCCTGCGGCGTCTGTGAACCCTGCACTCGCCGTTTGCTGATTAGCTGCCACGGCCGTCAACAGAAAATGCCAGTTCAGCGAATCATCAGGATTCACGTACCACGACGTTACTACGGCTCCATTGGCCGTTCCATCCAGATCGAGCTCGCTACCGTCCACGATACTCCACGCTTCATGTCCCTCGCCACCCAGATCGACAATCACGTCATCCAGCGTGCCCCAGATACCGTCAGCACCAGGATCACCCGCATGCTGCACCTGAAAGTTCACGGTGCTACCAGGCTCGAATCCTGTCGCAGTAATCTCTGCCCATGAACCGGGTGCATAGTCTTGTGCATCGGTGCTGACTGTCGTCTGTGTGGCCATTCATCTCTCCTGGTGTATTCGAAAAAAATTGGGTTGATAGCTGATAAATCCAGAATTCACAGGCTTATCAGCACCGGATTGATGGTAGTGAGGCGACTGGCGTCGTACATCCTTCATTTGATGTACGACGCTGCACTACGGACCGTGGTCTTAAAGCACCAGCGGGGGCTGGTCGAGTACCATTAGCGGAGAGAGATGACGTACCAGCTCTGCCTGTTTGCGAGCGCCGGTTTTTTTGAGAATGGCGGAAAGCTGTGTACGAACCGTGGTAACGCTGACTTTAAGGCTGTTTGCAGCATCGCCCGGTGCCTGACCTTCGAGGATCAGCATGGCAAGCCTCGCCTCGGCGGGTGTCAGACCGTACACTTGTTGAAGCAACTGGCTCACCGGGCCATGCAGTGCGGTTTGCGCGGTTTGTTCGGTTTGCCCGTGTACCAGCACCAATGCCGCACGGTCTGACCGGTCGGAATGTCGCATCAGGATCGGCAAGACAAGCACTTGCTGCGAAGGTGCGCTGGCAATCCGCAGAATTGACCCCGCAGTATGCGGAGCGATGTCGCAAGCGCTGCGCACTGCATCGCAAAACTTTGTCTTGCAAACGCCGCGCAAAGCAACATGACGCTTGCCAGCGCCATTCGCCGTGCGCTCCAGCAAGGGCTGAGCATGACTGTTAGCGGCGAGCATGCGCATCGAGGGGTCGAGCAACAGCAAGGGTAACCGTATCGCATTCAGCAAGAGGTTCGAGCAGACCAGCCGGTGATTAAGCTGGCGGAACTGCGCCATAAGCTCCAGCGCGTAGTGCAATGACTTGATCAGTTCTCCAGCGGGGCTAGGCAATGCATAGATATCTGGCGCTTGAGGCGTTGCCGCTTTCAGCACCAGCAGACCCTCGGCGCCATGGTGCATCGTCAGCCGCAAGCCTAGTGCAGTAACTGGCGGACTGACGTTTCGCAGGTCGAATTCAGCGGCGCGAGACCGGTCATGTGACACCCTTAAGCGCTGCCACCGTCCGGGCTCCAATGTGGAAGCGATCCCGCACCACTCGAGATGCAGCTCGGACAGGTCATCGGCGCTCAGGTGCCAGCCCCGAGTCACGCGTCGCGCATCGCGCGCACACGTCCAGTTACCCCGCCTGTCCCATATCCTGACTCCCGCTTGGTCGACACCCAGCGACTCGGCCAGCAAGCGCAGCGCGTCGGCAAAACGCTGAGGACGAGAGATTCCTTCCAGAAAAAGAGCGGGTAGGCGCGCGTGTACGTCGGAGTCTGCCTGAGTCACTGTCTGCTTCACCAAAATAATTTGGTGATGAGCTTACCAATAGCCGGGCACTCACGGTGCTCAGTGGGAGCGATACGAGGGCAATTAGTACACCGCCAATACAAGGGTCACCGGCATGACGGACAGCCGGGCGGCAATCTCGCCCAGGCTAGCGCAAAACTAGTCCGATTTGGAGAGCAGTTCGAAATGCTCAACTTGGGGTGGTGCGGCGAAGAAGGGGCCGACAATGCCGCGCCACTGGGTGAATGCCTCGGAACCACGGAAATCCACCGTATGGTTTTCGAGGGTGTCCCAGAAAATCATCAGTACATAGCGCTCGGGCGACTCAATGCCCTTGTTGATTTTGTAGCCACGAAAGCCCTTGGATTTGCTAATGACGTCTCTAACGCCATGGACGATGGCGGCGTCGAATTCGGCTTGTTTGCCGGGATGGATGTGGATATCGGCGAGTTCGAGGATCATGGTAACCATAGTGGTAAGTTGTTGTCGCTGTGCTCATTATCCCATTATTGACCGCTTGGGAGGCGCTGAACATATCCACGTTTTATGGCGAGCCAGTGTAGCTGCGGGACGCGAGGTCTCGAACAATCAAGGGCTTGTCGCAATGAACATCGCTGAAAACATTTCCGGTTTTATTTGAGCAGTGCTTCCGTTGGAATTCAAGCGACCAGTTTTACAATCTAGCCTTGTTCGCCCCCGGAAAGACCTCTTGCCCCATGCGCGTCACGCTTCTCCATCTCGATCAGCAGCAGCGCAAGACATTGGAAAATCTGCTGAAGACGAGCGGCTATCAGGTCTCGGGCTTTGCTCGCCATGAGGCGCTGCACGCGCACTTGCAGAAGGACGAATCCGATCTGCTGCTGCTCGACTGGATCGACGGCAGCGAAGGACTATCCCTGCTGACCAGCCTGCGCGAGCAATGGCCTGAGCTTCCGTTCCTGCTGCTGTGCAGCCGCGCGCCCGGCGTGGCAGTGCGCGCTGAACTGGCCACCTGTCCGGCAGACGTGCTGCTCAAACCCCTTCGCAAAAATGAGCTGCTACTTCGCGTGCAGCTACTGATGGAGCGGTATCGGCCGGGCAGGTCAAGGGGAGAGGTCATTGTGTTTGGTCGCCATGAATTCCTGATAGGCCGCTCGCAGGTAGAGATTGAGGGGAGATCAATGACGCTCACCCAGAAAGAATTTGAGCTGGCACTGTTGTTCTTCCGGCACGTTGGGCGGCCATTATCCCGGGCGTATATTCATGAGACTGTGTGGTCAAGTGATGCCGAACTGTCATCAAGAACTCTGGATACCCATGTGTCCCGGGTGCGCAACAAGCTGGAACTGACGCCGGCATCGGGCTACCGACTGGTTCCGGTTTACAGCTTTGGGTACCGGCTAGAGAAGATTACTGAATAAGCGCCAATCTCCCGAGGCTATAATACAAGCAGTCAAATTTACTACCACGCCCAAAGCATGCAACTGCTCGCCGTCGGACTGAACCACACCACGGCACCGGTCTCGCTCCGCGAGAAGGTGGCCTTCCCGGCCGACCAACTGGGTCAGGCGGTGGCGTCGGCCTGTGCATGGTTCGGCAATACTGCAGACACTTCACGCGCGCAGGAAACGGCGATTCTTTCTACCTGCAACCGCACTGAGAT
>JBEDGK010000336.1:0-9599 GCA_041174665.1 Pseudomonadota bacterium | reverse complement strand
AGCAGCACAAAAGCTCGGTCGCTCATTCGGGGATGCGGCAATTGCAGCGTGTCGCTACTCATCTGGAGCTGATCGTAGATCAGCAGATCAAGATCGAGGGTTCGGGGCGCGTTGCGAAAAGGTCTTTCGCGTCCGAAAGCAAGCTCGATACGCTGTAAATTGTCGAGCAGCGATTGCGCGGGAAGGTCAGTTATTAGCTGGACAACCGCATTGATGAAATCATTACCGCCGGCATCAATCGGCGCACTGCTGAACAAAGAGGAGCAGCCAGCGACACGCGTGTGCGCCAATGTTGTCATTGCTGTGATCGCCGCACGCACTGTCTGCTGCGCATCACCAAGGTTCGCGCCGACGCCTACATATGCAGTGCTCGTCATCAGTCAGCGCTCTCGGTCCGGGCCTTGTTTCGGCTGCGGCCACCACGACGGCGGCGTTTTTTCGGCGGCATGGCCGAAGTGTCTTCCGGCTTGCGAGTGATCAGCGCTTCACGCTCAGTACCATCGGCATCAATGAAATCGGTCCACCACTGACCAATGTCTGCATCAATCTCGCCGGACGCGCAGCGAAGCAGCAGGAAGTCATACCCAGCACGCATGCGGGGATGTTCCAGCAACTTGTAAGGGGATTTGCCGATGCGGCGCTCGAAGCGAGGCTGCATCGACCAGATGTCGCGCATATCGGTGGCTATGCGCCGCTGAAGCGCAAGCTTCTCTGTCTGGCCGTCGAGGACATCGTCTGCGGCGAGATGTAGCGCCGGAATCGGATACTCGCCCGCAGCGCGATAGGCTTCCCATTTCTCCAGCACCTGATGCCATAGCAGAGACGCGAACAGGAACCCGGGTGATACAGGTTTGCCTTGGCGCACTCGCTCATCGGTGTTGGCGAGCGACAGCGTGACGAATTTTTCACCCAGTGGCTGTTCCAGTACCACGTCGAGTAGCGGCAACAGGCCATGATGAAGGCCTTCCTTGCGCAAGCGCTGAAGACAGGCCATCGCATGCCCGCTCATTAGCAGCTTGAGCATTTCGTCGAACACACGCGCTGCCGGGACATTGTTGATCAACGGTGCCATCAAAGCCATGGGTGCGCGCGTAGCGGGCGCGATCTTGAATTCGAGTTTTGCGGCAAAACGGATCACACGTAGCAGACGTACCGGATCTTCGCGGTAGCGTGCCTCGGGGACGCCGATAATACGAAGCATGCGAGCGCGAATGTCTTTCATGCCGCCGTGATAGTCGAGCACAACCTGCTGCGAGGGATCGTAATACATCGCATTGATCGTGAAGTCGCGTCGGGCGGCATCTTCATGCTGCGCGCCGAAGGTGTTATCGCGCAGCACCCGACCATGCGCATCCTTGGGTGCCTCCTCAGAGGAGCTACCCCTGAAGGTCGTGACTTCGATCAGTTCCTGACCGAACATCACATGCACTATCTGGAACCGACGACCGATGATGAATGCACGTCGGAACAGACGCTTGACTTCTTCTGGCGTGGCGTCGGTCGCCACATCGAAATCCTTGGGTTTGAGACCCAGCACCAAGTCGCGCACGGCGCCACCGACGATGAAAGCCTTGTAGCCCGCTGTCTGCAGTGCTTGCGTGACACGCACGGCATTTGGCGAGACATCATCGGGATCAATGCCGTGCTCTTGCGGGCCGAAAGTCTTTGGGCGCACGGCAGCGCCTGGGTCAGCGCCGCCGAGTATGCGGCGTATGAGTTTCTTAATCATCGAACAGCCGAAGTATGGGCCAGCCAAGCGCTGTCGCGTGTGCAGCGAGACGGGCATTCGGATTGGTGGCGACCGGGTGCGTAACGGCAGAGAGCAGTGGAATATCGTTCTGCGAATCGCTGTAGAAGGTACTGCGTCCGAAATCCGCAATCGTCTTGCCCATCGATGCCAGCCATTCTTGTGTGTTGACCACTTTGCCTGGCCCGAACGGAGGTGTACCCACCAGGCGTCCGGTGATCGATCCATCGGCGGCGACTTCCGGTTCCGCTGCGATCAGGTGCGACACCCCCAGTGCTGTGGCAATCGGTTCGGTGACAAAGCGGTTGGTGGCTGTGACAATGGCCACCATCTCATCATCATCTTGGTGCTTTGCGATCAGCGCGCGTGCCGCAGGGAGGATAGCTGGCGTAATGATGTCTTCCATGAACTCTGCATGCCAGTCATCCAGTTGTGAACGAGGAAAGCGGGAGAGCGTACCCAGCGCAAATTCAAGGTACTCAATCGGATTCAGCGTACCGTTCTGATACTGCACATAGAATTCTGCATTGCGCTCGGCAAAGGCCTCAGGGTCGACCGCACCGGCGCGCACCAAGAACTGGCCCCACTCATAATCTGAATCGAGGGGGAGCAGGGTATTGTCGAGATCGAATAAAGCCAGATTCATGAGAGCGTATTGGCGTCGCCCAGTTGCAGCAGCTCGCGCAACAACGGCATCGTGATTGGGCGCTGAGTCTCCAGCGAGTAGCGATCAAGGGCATCCAGCATTGCTGACAGCGATTGCATGTCGCGCCGGAAATGTGTCAGCAGATAGGGTAACACGCCTGGCGACAGCGAAAGTCCCCGAGCCAGTGCAGATTTCGACAGCGCATCAATTTTTTCTTCGTCGGATAGTCCGTGTACCTGATAGACGAGGCCCCAACCAAGGCGGGTGCGCACATCTTCCCTCAGGGATAATCGGGCCGGAGGCTGGCTCGTGGCAGCGACCAGCACACCTCCCGCATCGCGTACCTGATTGAACAGCGAAAAGACAGCTTGCAGCCGGTGGGGCGACAGCTTGTCGCAATCATCGAGGAGATACAAGGGAGTTGAGGCAGACCACAGGAATTCGCGGGATGAATTCTGCGGCGTGAGCAACAGCGCCTCGTTAGTGGCCGCAAGCGCGCGCAGTAGATGCGACTTACCCGAGCCCGCATCACCCCAGATCGTCACGAAGCGCTGATCCAGCGAGCTCGCCTTCTGTTCTGCGATCAGACGCAGCAGCGACTGCAGCTCGGCATTCCTGCCTTCGACGAAGTTATCCAGAGTTTGTGGACGGGCTGCGCCCCACTCGAGCAGCAACTGCCTCATGATTGATTGTAAAAACGGCTGGTCAGGTAGTGTTGGCGCAGTCGGCCAAGAACGACCGAGAGTATAGCGGACGCAGGAAGCGCCAGCAGTATGCCGACGAAACCGAACAACTGACCGAACGATAATAGTGCGAAGATAACGGCGAGCGGATGGAGTCCGATGCGTTCACCGACCAGTCGGGGCGTCAGATAAAAGCTTTCGATGACTTGTCCCAGACCATAAACCACGGCGACGGCGATCAGTCCGTACCAACTGTCGAAAAACAGGATCGCCGAGACCAGCGCCAGCGTGAGTCCCAAGCCGAAACCGATGTAGGGAATGAAGACCAGTAGACCCGTGATCATGCCGACCGGCAGCGCGACCTCAAAGCCGGCGATGGCGAGCGCTGATGAATAATAGGTAGCCAGCAGCACCATCACGAGCAACTGGCCCCGAAGGTACTGTGCGAGCAGAACATCAGCCTCACGAGCCATGTCGACCACCAGCCCGATCCAGCGACGTGGAACGAATTCCGACAGCCGCGCAAAAATCCGATACCAGTCCAGCAGCAAATAAAACAGTACGATGGGCACGAGAAAAATCGTCGCTGCCCAGCCAAGTACCGCGCTGCCGCCGACGCGAACCCAGGTCAGCATACTGGCACCCAAGCCCTCAGCGCCTGCAAGCTTTTGCGCGAGCAGCGTCTTCATTCCAGCACTGTCGAGATGGACGCTCAGTCCCAGCTGCCTGAGGACTGGACGAACGGCTTTGTCAAACGCATCGAGCAGCGCCGGCAGCCTCTCTTGCAGCACGGGTATTTGTGCGCCGAGCACCGGCAGCAGCACCAGCGCGACCGCAATGATTGCCAGCACCAGAGACACCAGCGCTATGAGCACCGACAGCGCGCGCGGCACGCCGCGATCGGACAGCCAGTCGACACCGGGGTTGAGCACATAGCCAATGATTGCGGCTGCGACAAACGGGGTCAGCACGGGTCCCAGGGGCACCAGCAGCAGATACGTCAGCGCAGCGACACCCAGCCAGGGCAGCAATTGCCGGAATTCCGGAACGGGGGCAGAGGCCATGGGCGCAGGTGAAGAGGGGGTTTTGGTAAAATACGCAGCTCAGCGACTGACCTCAATGCATGCCGCTCGCGCTCGGGCGCCGACAGCAGCTTCTCTGGCAGTCTCTGATGAGCGCCTTGTCATAGGGACAAGCGCATTCTACCGTTTCCTCCGCCATCCCTGACATGTCTTCGACTTCCAGTGTTTCCCTTTCCTATCGCGACGCTGGCGTCGATATCGACGCCGGCGATGCGCTTGTAGAAGCGATCAAGCCCTTTGCCAAACGAACCATGCGCGAGGGTGTGCTCGCGGGTATAGGCGGTTTTGGTGCGCTATTTGAGGTCAGCAAGAAGTTTCGCGAGCCAGTGCTGGTCTCTGGCACGGATGGCGTGGGCACCAAGCTCAAGCTGGCCTTTCATCTGAACCGCCATGACACGGTCGGCATCGATCTGGTGGCGATGAGTGTGAACGATATTCTGGTGCAAGGCGCCGAGCCTTTATTCTTCCTGGATTACTTTGCATGTGGGCGACTCGATGTCGCTACCGCCACTGATGTGATCAAGGGTATTGCAGCCGGCTGCGAAATGGCCGGGTGTGCATTGATCGGTGGCGAGACCGCCGAAATGCCCAGCATGTACCCAGATGGCGAATACGATCTTGCTGGTTTTGCGGTCGGTGCTGTCGAGAAGTCAAAGATCATCGATGGCAAAAAAATCAGCCCTGGCGATGTGGTGCTCGGCCTGGCATCCTCCGGTGCGCACTCGAATGGCTATTCGTTGGTCCGCAAGATCATCGAGGTGGCCAAGCCTGATTTAAATGCAGACTTTCATGGTCGTCCGCTGGCCGACGCCTTGCTGGCGCCTACCCGGATCTATGTAAAGCCGCTGCTCGCGTTGATGGAAAAGATCGACGTCCGAGGCATGGTACACATTACCGGTGGCGGGCTGGTTGAAAACATCCCCCGCGTGCTGCAACCTAACCTGACCGCTGTTCTGCATCGCGATGCCTGGACGCTGCCGCCCTTGTTCCAGTGGCTACAGCAACATGGCGGTGTCGCCGATGCCGAGATGCATCGCGTGTTCAATTGCGGTATCGGAATGGCGGTCATCCTCGCAGCGGATATCGCTGATCAGGCTCAGGCTGAGTTAGCGCGTCTTGGCGAGACGGTTTATCGGATCGGCGAGATTCGCGAACGTCGGGGGGGTGAGGCGCAGACGCTGGTGCAGTAAAACCTGCGCTGAAAAAATCCAAGACCGCGTACGCATGCTGCAAGCCAGCCACGCTTAAACGTCCCGATACACAACAAAAGACCTTGGGCCCCGGCCGGCGCCGGGATGACGATGCTCACATCTACCGCACCCAACATGCCATCCAGGCACAAGTCGGGTTCATGGCCGATCAACCGACGGGGCACTGCAAACCAAGCAGTTGGCTCATGCACGGTTTTGTGACACAGCCTCAATACTGCGCCTTCCGTGCCTCATTTTCTGCCAGCGTTTGCATGGGTGCAGTCTGTGTGTTGGAATTGGTTACCGCGGCTGGCGGATGAATACGTACCGGCTGACTGAGATTTCCCTCGCTGGACAAGACATTGGTCGTCATCTCGGGCGCCGCATTCCATACCGGGTTGTCGATGCTCTCGAATACAGATCTCAGCTGCCTTCCCCAAGTACTGCGTATCATTTGAAAATATTGATTGCTCTCGTTGATGCTCGCAAAGCGACGCACGGCCAGTGAATCCTGCTCGTACAACATCAGATCCAGCGGAAAACCGACCGAGATGTTCGAGCGTAGTGTGGAATCCATCGAAATCAGCGCGCACTTGGCTGCCTCATCCAGCGGGGTCGCCGGCGTGATCACTCGGTCGATGATCGGCTTGCCGTATTTCGCTTCTCCGATCTGAAAGTACGGATTCTCGTCGTGCGATTCAATGAAATTCCCCGCCGAGTACATCTGAAACAACCGGCAGCGCTCGCCACGGATCTGCCCGCCAAAGATGAGGCTGACATTGAAGTCGATACCGAACTGCTCCAGTGACTTGGCATCTCGCTGATATACAGCACGTATCGACTCACCGACGATTTGTGCTGCTTCAACCATGGACGAGGCAGTCCATATGCTGGTTCCATTGGACGACAGATAGTCACTGACCATCTGCCGTATCGATTGTGAGATCGCCAGATTACCAGCGGTCATCATCACCATGATTCGGTCGCCCGGATGATCGAAAACGCTCATCTTGCGGAAGGTACCGATGTGATCGACGCCCGCATTAGTACGTGAATCGGAAAGAAAAACAAGCCCGGAATTCAGGCGCATCGCTACACAATAGGTCATGACGCTTGGCCGCTCAAGCTGCCAATGGCAGCAGAAAATCACGACTGACGCGGTTCCCTAGCTCGTACACTTGCTCAAGGAACTCGGTCAAATAATCATGCAGCCCGCGCCTCAGAATGTCTTCCATGCTGTTGAACTTCAGGTCAGCGTGCAGACGACCGGCGAAACGCTCGGTCTCGCTCGAGACATCATTGCGGACTTGCGCGAGATTGTTCACTACCTCACTCATGCAGGCGATCAGCGAGCGGGGCATGTCACCCCGCAAAATCAGCAGTTCAGCCACCCTCTCGGGCGTGATCACATCGCGATACGCCTTGCGATAGGTTTCAAATGCTGACACTGATCGCAGCACAGCGGCCCAATGATAGAAATCCATATCGGTCACCGACAGCAGCTCGCGATCAGTCTGATGAAATTTGATATCTAGCAGCCGGGCTGTGTTATCTGCGCGTTCCAGAAAAGTGCCGAGACGGATGAAATAGAATGCCTCATCCTTGAGCATGGTGCCGATCGTCACGCCACGCGAAAGGTGTGAACGATGCTTGACCCATTCGAAGAACTCGCCAGGATCGCGCTCGAGCAAACCCTCGCTAAGCTGGGTGTTCATCTCGAGCCAGGTGGTGTTTTGCGTCTCCCAGACCTCGGTCGTCAGAGTACCCCGCACGGCACGCGCGTTTTCTCGGGCTTGTGTCAGGCACGAGGCAATAGAAGAAGGATTGTCCGGATCACGCACCATGAAATCCAGTACATCCTTGCGCGACAGGAGGCCATATTTTGCATCGAAGACCGGCTGCAGTTCCGAGATACCCAGTACCGCGCGCCAGCCGTGCTCAGCGGATTCGGCAGACTGCGGCAGCAATTGTGTCTGGATGTTCACGTCCAGCATGCGGGCCGTGTTTTCGGCACGCTCGGTGTAACGAGCCATCCAGAACAGATGATCCGCGGTGCGGCTCAGCATCCCGCGTCCTCCGAACTCAGTGGTGTGGTTTGTAGCGAGTTTGAGCATTTCATTTCTCCAGAACCCAGGTATCTTTGGTGCCGCCACCTTGCGAAGAATTGACGACCAGCGATCCTTCCTTCAGTGCGACGCGTGTCAAGCCGCCAGGCACCATGCTGACGGTTTTGCCTGATAGAACAAATGGCCTCAGATCGATGTGGCGCGGTGCGATCCCAGATTCCACAAAGGTGGGGCAAGCCGAAAGCGCCAGCGTTGGTTGTGCAATATAGCCATCCGGTTTTGCGATCACACGCTGACGGAAATCTGCGATCTCTGCCTGCGTCGCAGCGGGACCGACCAGCATGCCGTAGCCGCCGGCGCCATGCACTTCTTTCACTACAAGCTCCGGCAAATGATCGAGGGTGTATTGCAGGTCTTCCTTCTTGCGGCACTGGTAGGTTGGGACGTTGTTCAGGATCGGCTCTTCTGACAAATAAAAGCGGATCATGTCCGGCACATACGGATAGATGGATTTGTCATCAGCCACGCCTGTACCGATCGCATTTGCGAGCGTGACACGGC
Organism: Pseudomonadota bacterium; assembly: GCA_041174665.1. Lineage (GTDB taxonomy): Bacteria > Pseudomonadota > Gammaproteobacteria > Burkholderiales > Burkholderiaceae_D > Pernthalerella. Next base: position 1,624 of record JBEDGK010000336.1, on the reverse strand, counting down.
CAGCGCGGTAGACAGACAGCAGTCCAGGCACGCCCAGAGAGGAGTCTGCACGGAATGCCAGAGGATCAAGAAAATCATCATCGATGCGGCGGTAGATCACATCGACACGCCGTGGTCCACGCGTCGTGCGCATGTACACATGATCATCCATCACAAACAAATCCTGGCCCTCGACGAGTTCCACACCCATTTGCTGTGCGAGGAAGGCGTGCTCGAAATACGCTGAGTTGTACATACCCGGCGTCATCACCACCACGGTTGGATCATCGACACCGATCGGGGCGACAGAGCGCAGCATATCGAGCAAGAGATCTGGGTAATGCGCAACAGGTGCGATCTTGTGCCGCGCGAAAAGCTCGGGGAACAGTCGCATCATCATCTTTCGATCTTCCAGCATGTAGGACACGCCAGATGGCACCCGCAGATTGTCTTCCAGTACATAGAACTCGCCCTCACCGGCGCGCACGATATCCACACCGGCGATGTGCGCATACACGTCAGAGGCAACTGCGATGCCCTGCATCTCGGGACGATACTGGGCGTTGTTAACGATTTGTTCGGCTGGAATCACGCCAGCTTTCACAATATGCTGGTCTTGGTAAATGTCCTTGATGAAAAGGTTCAATGCGCTCACGCGCTGCTTCAGACCTTGCTGTAGCTGCGACCACTCGGCGGAGGGAATGATGCGGGGGATGATGTCGAAAGGTATGAGCCGCTCAGTACCGGCATCGCTGCCATACACAGCAAAGGTGATACCGACGCGACGAAAGATCAGATCTGCCTCGACCCGCTTTCTGTCCAAGACCTCGGCAGCTTGCTGGGATAGCCAGCGCTCAAACTCTCGGTAATGAGCGCGGATCCGGATACCGTCACCCTCAAGCATTTCATTGAAAAAGCTGGCCATCGCCACGCCACCCTGTTGATAGAGATGTTTTTGTCCTGCATTTCTTTAATCAAGAAATGTGCCAGGGTAAAAAATCAAACGTCTCAGGGGCTGCGTAGCCAGTCAACCAGCGCTTTTTCTTGCTCGGTCGGTGGTTCAGTGAACAGAGAAACGACGATCATGGCGGCAAACGCCGCGGGTACGCCGAAGATACCTGCCGAAGCCGGCGCCATATGGAACCACTGCTGGCTACTGTCGCCGCCAAAGCTGGGACTGGTCTGCACCAAATAGATGAGGCAGACGAAAAATCCGCTCAGCATGCCGGCGATTGCCCCCTGCTGGTTCGCACGTTTCCAGAAAATGCCCAAAACCAGTGCAGGAAACAGCGTCGATGCCGCCAGCGAGAATGCCGCGCTCACCATGGACAGGATGTCTCCGGAGCGGAAGGACGCGGTGTAGGCGGCCAGTAACGCGACCACCATCAATAGCAATTTCGAAATGGTCACTTGCCGCTGGCTGGATGCCGAGGGGTTCACCATCCGGTAATACGTGTCGTGTGAGAGTGCGCTTGAAATAGTGAGCAGCAGACCATCGGCCGTCGACAACGCGGCGGCCAGCGCGCCAGCAGCAATCAGCGCCGAGATCACATACGGCAGACCGGCGATTTCGGGTGCGGCAAGTGCGATCATGTCACCGTCAAGCGCAATTTCGGCCAGCTGCACCAGACCATCCATATTGATG
>JBEDGK010000335.1:0-7449 GCA_041174665.1 Pseudomonadota bacterium | reverse complement strand
TCGTCATGCATCAGTACCAGGCCGTCATCGCGCACGGCCATGACATCAAACTCGACCGCCCGAACACCGAGTGAAGTCCCATGACGGAGCGCGGCGAGCGTATTCTCCGGCGCGAGCGTGCCACCGCCCCGGTGCGCGAAGATCCTTGGATATGTCCACATGCGGTGCTTCCTGTCTTAGATGACCTGATTGTAGGCCTTGGCTACGGTAGAATCGCGACTTAATTCATCCTCACCGCATTCCATTTCATGGGCAATGACAGCAACAACGGCGCTTCGGCAGCTCCGTCGAATTTCTTGCGCGGCATTATCGATGCCGACAACGCAAGCAGTAAATACGCCGGCAAGACCGATGTCCACGGCAAGCCGCTGCCGACCGTGATCACCCGTTTTCCGCCAGAGCCAAACGGTTATCTGCACATCGGACATGCCAAATCCATCTGCCTGAACTTCGGCCTTGCGCGCGATTACGGCGGCCGCTGCCATCTGCGTTTTGACGATACCAATCCGACCAAGGAAGAGCAGGAATACGTCGATACCATTATCGACAGCGTGCAATGGCTGGGCTTCCATTGGGAACATGGCGGTGACGATCATCAGTATTTCGCCAGCGATTACTTCGATAAGCTGTACGAGATGGCCGAGTGGCTTATCAACGCCGGTTATGCGTATGTCGACAGCCAAAGCGCAGAGGAGATGGCGGCCAATCGCGGCAATTTCAGCGAGCCGGGCCAGAACTCGCGATTCCGCGATCGTCCTGCCGCAGAATCGCTCGATCTGCTGCGCCGGATGAAAGCCGGCGAGTTCAAGGATGGCGAGCATGTGCTGCGCGCCAAGATCGACATGGCATCGCCGAACATGAACATGCGCGATCCGGCGATCTACCGGATACGTCACGCGCATCATCATCGCACCGGCGACAAGTGGTGCATCTATCCGATGTACGACTATGCACACCCTATTTCGGATGCGATCGAAAACATCACCCACTCAATCTGCACGCTGGAGTTTCAGGATCACCGGCCTTTCTATGACTGGATACTCGAACGTCTTGCGGAAGGCGGTTTCTTCAAGAAACCCTTGCCACATCAGTATGAATTCGCGCGACTGAATCTGACATACGCGATCACCAGCAAACGTAAACTCTTGCAGCTGGTCGAAGAAAAAATTGTTGATGGTTGGGATGATCCCCGTATGCCGACCATCGTTGGCATACGACGTCGCGGGTACACGCCAGAATCGCTGCAGCTATTCGCCGAGCGAATCGGCGTGGCCAAGGCCGACAGCTGGATCGACATGAGCATCCTCGAGGGAGCGCTACGCGATGATCTGGATGAAAAAGCCGCACGCATCGTTGGCGTGCTGAATCCACTGAAACTGATCATCGATAATTATCCTCAAGACCACGCCGAAGACTGCACTGCACCCGTGCACCCACATCATCCGGAGCGCGGCAATCGCAGCTTTCCGTTCAGCCGAGAGCTGTGGATCGAGGCAGAAGATTTCATGGAAGTGCCGGAAAAAGGCTACTTCCGTCTCTTCCCGGGCAATAAAGTCAGGCTGCGCTATGGCTTCGTCGTCGAATGCACGGGCTGCGACAAGGATGCATCCGGGAAGATAATTGCCGTGCATTGCAATTACTACCCGGACAGCAAGAGCGGCACCGAAGGTTCATCGAACTACAAGGTCAAGGGCAATATCCATTGGGTGTCTGCCGCGCACAGCGTGCGCACGGAAGTGCGCATGTATGACCGGCTGTTCAAAGATCCACACCCAGATGCGGGCGGCAAGGATTTCAAGCTCGCGCTGAACCCGGATTCCAAGTTAGTGATCACCGCCTATCTGGAGCCCGGTGCCGACAAGGCCATGCCAGATGACCGCTTTCAGTTCGAACGACATGGCTATTTTGTCGCTGATCGTATCGATTCGATGCCAGGGCACCCCGTGTTCAATCGGATCGTGACGCTGAAAGACAGCTGGAAATAATCCTGCCGGTCAGCGTTTAGGTCTTCTGACTCGGCTTGGTCATCGCCGGCACGCCTTTCATCTCCTGTCTGGAGCGCTCGCCGACCATGTCGGCGGCGCGCTCGATCCTGCCTTTCTGCGAGCGAGCCCGCTCGCGCCAGTGCCGAATAATTTCTGCTGCCGCCTCCCGACCGCCGAGCCCGAATGAAAGGCCCAAGGCCAGTGCCAGTGCGCCAACGACTGCCATGAACAGGGTATTCACCAGTGCCGTGGCCACGCCAATCTGATTCACGGCGACCACCACCGTAAATCCCCAGACGGCGCCGCTGGCGAGCTTGGCGAGGAAATCAGGATTATCCAGCTCGGCCTCTGCCGTCACGCCACGCACAAGTTTCGACAAGGCGTTAGCCGCCAGCCCGCCAATGACCAGCACCACCAGCGCGACGGCAAGATTCGGCAGCCATAGCAACAGCTCACGCAACACCTCGGACACAGCAGGCAAGCCCAGCGCATCGAAAGCGACTACCAGCACGATCAGTCGCACGAACCATTTCGCGATCGCCGCAATCATTCCCGACGAATCGGTATCTGCGCCCGACTTGCCGACGAAATCGGCAAAGCCCGAGCGCTCGGCGAGATGATTGAAGCGCGCCTTGCGCAGTAAGGCTGCAATGCCTTTGGCCAACAGCGCCGATACAATCCAGCCCGCAATGATAATGACCGCAAAGCCGAACACGCGCGGTATCGCGGCGAAGAACAGCGACATGGCGCTGGTTAACGAGGCCATCAGGGACATGCCCCAGTTGCTTACTTGAGATTCCATGCTAGCTCCACGATCTGACAGCGTAGGTCAAAAAAGTCTAGACTTCGGATTTGGCCAGATGATCCCGAGCGCGTTTGATAAGCCACAGCTTTTCATCCCATCCTTCCAGAATGAAATTCGATAAACTGATCTTCATCGACCTGGAGACGACCGGCGCCAACCCGGTATCCGATCGCATTACCGAAATCGGATTGGTCGAGGTCGATGCTGCGGGACACGCCACTCACTGGTCCAGTCTGGTCAACCCGGAAACACCCATCCCGGCATTCATACAAAGTCTGACCGGCATCAGCAATGAGATGGTCCGGCGCGCGCCTGCTTTCGCCGAACTCGCCGAGGCGCTCTTTGCAAGGCTGCAAGGCGCTCTATTCATTGCGCACAATGCCCGCTTCGATTACGGTTTTCTGCGTAATGCCTTTAGCGAGGCCGGCTTCGCCTTTCGCGCGGATGTGCTGTGCACTGTCAAACTTTCACGCAAACTCTATCCCGAGCACAACCGGCACAACCTTGACAGTCTGATTGCACGGCATGGACTGAAGCCCGATGCACGCCACCGTGCGCTGGCTGATGCGGATGTGCTGTGGCAGCTCTGGCAAAAACTCCGATCCGACTTGCCGCCGGATACCTTGTCCTCCGCGCTCGATACGCTGTTGCAGCGACCTAGTCTGCCCTCTCATGTGCCCTCTGACGTGCTGGATGACTGTCCTGACACGCCCGGCGTTTATCTGTTCTATGGCGAGAATGACCTGCCGCTGTATGTTGGCAAGAGCGTGCGCCTGCGACAGCGCGTGCTGTCGCATTTCAATTCAGATCACAAGCTGTACAAAGACATGCGGCTGTCGCAGCAACTGCACCGTATCGAATGGCGCGAGACGGCAGGTGAAATCGGCGCACTGCTGCTGGAAGCACAACTGGTGAAAGATCTGCAGCCGATACACAACCGCACGCTGAGACGGCAAGGCGATCTATGCGCATGGCGCTTGAGGGAAGATGCGCGCGGCCACACCCTGCCCACACTGGCCTTCGCCAGCGAACAGGATTTCGGCATTGCCGAGCGCTTGTATGGCTTGTTCAGCTCCAAGCGCAAGGCCGAAAGTGCATTACGCGAACTGGCTGAAGCGCATCAGCTCTGCCTGGTACAGCTGGGGCTGGAGGGCCGTTCACAGCCAGGCAAGCCTTGCTTCGGCTGGCAGCTCCGGCGATGCAAAGGCGTTTGCGTCGGAAAAGAGGCGGAGTCATTTCACCGCGCGCGCCTCGAAGCAGCGCTGTCACGGATGCATGTGAAGACCTGGCCCTATCGCGGGCCGATCGGTCTCATCGAAGACAGTGGTAATGGCAGAACCGATGTTCATCTGGTAAATAACTGGTGCTATTTGGGCACTGCACAATCCGACGATCAGGTCTGGCATTTGCTGGAAGAAGCGCCGCATCGGCCGGCGTTCGATATCGATACCTATAAAATCCTCAGCAAGGCATTGCAGCACAAGACACTCAAAGTCCGCGAATTGCGCAACGCGTCATAACAGTCCGCACCCAGGACTCTCGCCGAATTGATTCAGGATTAATAACTGAATTCCAGATTGTTTTAATCCGGGATTGTTTTCAGGACCGAAAAGTTCTTCCCTACCGCCAAATGAGCGCGCTATGATCGTTTCGAAGCCTTTCGCCGAAAGGAGGAGAACCGCAACGGCGCGCCAGAGACGAGCACAGTCCTGTGCCGGTCCTCATATCCCCGGACCGCTGTCTCCAAAAATCCGATGTTCATCCAACATTGGCTTTTGCCGAACAACGCCTGACACCCATAGAACAAATTTAGTCATGCCGCTTGTTTGCTTCATGAACTGTTTGAGCGTCGTCAATGATCTCGCGAAGCCCATCGATAAGATGGGCGGCTTTGTCAGAGTTGATTAGAGGATTTTTTTAGAGTTACCGGAGAGCAAGAATGGATGAAGTGGTGATTGTCGCTGCGGCCAGAACGGCTGTAGGCAAATTTGGAGGAACACTGGCCAAGCTAGCGGCTGCTGAGCTCGGCGCGCATGTGATCAAGGGCTTGCTCGCAAAAACAGGCATCGGTCCTGAACTGATCAATGAAGTGATACTCGGCCAGGTACTGGCGGCAGGTGTTGGACAAAACCCGGCACGTCAAGCGCTAATCAAAGCAGGCTTGCCGGATAGGGTGCCGGGCATGACGATCAACAAGGTCTGCGGCAGCGGGCTGAAAGCGACTCACCTCGCAGCGCAAGCGATCAAGTGTGGTGATGCCGACATCATGATCGCGGGCGGACAAGAAAACATGAGCGCCTCCCCCCATGTGCTCAATAACTCTCGCGATGGCTTTCGCATGGGTGACGCCAAGCTTGTCGACACCATGATCGTTGATGGCCTGTGGGATGTGTATAACCAATACCACATGGGCGTCACCGCAGAGAATGTCGCGAAAAAATTTAATGTTTCGCGTACCGAGCAGGATGAATTCGCGCTTGCCTCGCAGCACAAAGCGGAAGCTGCACAAAAAGCCGGGAAATTCAAAGACGAGATCCTTCCGCTTGAAATCGTCGGCAAAAAGGGCAGCATTGTGTTCGACAGCGATGAATACATTAAACCTGGCAGCACGCTCGATGCCTTGTCTTCGCTGCGTCCCGCGTTTTCCAAAGACGGCACGGTCACGGCAGGCAATGCGTCCGGCATCAATGACGGCGCGGCTGCGGTGATGATGATGAGTGCAAAAAAAGCCAGCGAACTGGGCCTGAAACCCTTGGTCAAGATACGCGCCTATGCATCCTCGGGACTGGATCCGACTCTCATGGGTATGGGTCCGGTATCGGCTAGCCAGCTATGCCTGAAAAAAGCAGGCTGGACGCACAAAGATCTCGATCTGATGGAAATCAACGAGGCTTTCGCTGCACAGGCGATCGCGGTGAACAAGGAGATGGCTTGGGATACCAGCAAGATCAATGTGAATGGCGGAGCGATCGCGATTGGCCACCCGATCGGCGCTTCCGGCTGCCGCGTGCTGGTGACGCTGATCCACGAAATGATACGGCGTGATGCAAGCAAAGGCTTGGCCAGTCTTTGCATAGGCGGCGGCATGGGTGTTGCGCTGGCTGTAGAACGCTGATGAGCACTGACCACAATAAAAACTACTTTCACAGGGAGCACACATGAGCAGAGTTACCTTAGTCACCGGCGGCATGGGCGGTCTGGGCGAAGCGATTTGCATCAAGATGGCCGATATGGGTTATCAGGTGGCGACCACCTACTCGCCTGGCAATACCAAAGTGAACGCATGGCTGGCAGAGATGAAGGCCAAGGGCCACGACTTCCGCGCCTACCCCTGCGACGTCGCCAACTACCAGTCGGCACAGGAGTGCATCTCGCACATCGTCAAAGAAATGGGGCCCATTGATGTGCTGGTCAATAACGCCGGTATCACGCGCGACATGACCTTCAAAAAAATGGACAAGACGAACTGGGATGCCGTGATGCAGACCAATCTGGATTCCGTGTTCAACATGACCAAACCAGTATGCGATGGCATGACGGATCGCGGCTGGGGACGTATCATCAATATTTCTTCGGTCAACGGGCAGAAGGGCGCTTTCGGGCAGACCAACTACTCGGCCGCCAAGGCAGGGATGCACGGCTTTACCAAGGCACTGGCGCTGGAAGTGGCAAAGAAGGGAGTGACCGTCAACACCATCTCGCCCGGCTACATCGGTACCAAGATGGTGACCGCCATCGCGCCGGAGGTACTCGACACCAAGATCCTGCCGCAGATTCCGATGGGGCGTCTGGGCAAGCCGGAAGAGGTCGCCGGGCTGGTCGCTTATCTTGCTTCCGACGAAGCGGCCTTTCTCACTGGCGCGAATATCGCGATCAACGGAGGACAGCACATGCAGTAAACCGAGGACATTCAAAGGTTGTTGTGCCCTTGTTCCGGATTCGCGAAATAAATGCACGGGCCCTCTCACCGGAGCAGCAGTGAGTTCTGGTAAACTCCGGTTCTTTGAAAATGCCTCGGTGGTGAAATTGGTAGACGCGCCGGACTCAAAATCCGGTTCCGCAAGGAGTGTCGGTTCGATTCCGACCCGAGGCACCACAGAATCGACTGAACCTTCCTGGTCGGTCTGAATAAAAAAGGCTCTCTTGCGAGAGCCTTTTGTTTTTTGACGGCTGGCTTATCTGACCGGTGTGTCTGCTGCATCAGTCGGAGGAGTCGCCGCATCGGCTTCCGTACCGGCGGTCGTGGCGCCAGACCGCTCAGCTCGGGCTGCAGCACGTTCCTGCGCCGCTTCATCAACAGCGGCCTGCGCCGCCGCCACCCTCTCCTCGGCGGACGCTTTCGCTGCAGCCACCGCAGCTTCTCTCTCTTCAGCGGCAGCAGCTCTCGCCTCTTCTCGCGCAGCGGCACTCTCTGCAACTGCCGCCGCTGTCTCATCGGCGAGCGAGGGCGGAGGAGGAGGCTCGGCAGGTCCGGCTTCGGCCCCGACAGGCGCGGCTGCGGATGCATTGCCAGCAACGGCTCCTTCAGCGTCCTTGCCTTCTTCGCCCTCCTTGTCCTTTGCTGCCTGATCTTCCTTCTTCTTGCGGACTGGTTTCTGCAGCTGGCCGGCTCGCACATTTTGTGCAAGCACCACGGTGGCGAACATGGCCAGTACGGCC
>JBEDGK010000334.1:0-4428 GCA_041174665.1 Pseudomonadota bacterium | reverse complement strand
CCACGGGTCTCTCCCCGCATGCACGGAGAACCCTTAAGCTATCAATAGCCAATAGCGAAAACAGTATGTTTAATGTCCAGCAAAAATGCTGGACATTTTTGTTTCGATGCCAGAATCAGTGGGGCTGTGTGTCATTCACCGAAGGACGTGCACGCATTTTTACTGACAGCGTGTGCAACGCAGGCGTCTTAGGTAGCCAGTCCTTGTCACCAAATCGGAACTGCATATAGTCATACAACACGATGGCACATATTGCATCCAGCTTGGGAGGAACGGCAACCGGATCGCTGGGTGTCATGTCACCGGCACACTCCTCAAGGCGCTGCAAGGCCTCAACCATCGTCCGGCGGCGGCGCAAACCTACTGGCGTTTCATCAAAAATTGCCGGAGCCGTCACTTTGCGCGTAATGATGGTATGCACTGATGCCTCAATTGCGCCGATTGCAATACCGGTCCGCGACATGATGACCCCAACCTCAGCCGGTGTTTCACCAAGCAGGCAGGGCCACTGTGGTGCTTTCCTGGTCGCCTCAAGCCACTGAACGATCAGCAGGCTTTCGCTCAATGGCGTGCCATCATCTAGCACCAGTGTCGGTACACGGGTGGCGACGTTGGCCGAGCGCAGACGTGCATCATCTGCCCAGGGATCTACGATGGTTCGCTCGATGTGTAGCCCTTTCTCTATCATCGCGATTTCTGCAATGCGCACAAATGGCGAAGTCGTATTTGCCAAAAACTGCATAATTTTCTCCGATATAATTTTTATTACTTCAGGTAGTCGTAACGACAAATCTGGAACTCAGTAGATCAGCAACTGAAATCTCGTAACCACTACAGATCAATACATGATGTGACCACCATCGACCACAATGGTCTGCCCACTGACAAAGCCCGAGAGATCACTAAGGAGATACAAGGCTGTACCAACCAAATCATCAGGACGCTGCTCTCTGGAGATTGCCCTGGCTTTCAGAAAGCTTTGCTGCCACTCGACTGGTCGATTTTGCGTGGCACCTGTGATTACGAAGCCTGGCGCAATCACATTACAACGGACGCCATCTTTACCGCATTCTTTGGCTAAACCTTTTGTCATAGCGAGCACGGCGCCTTTGGTGGCTACGTAGTGAAGGTAACCCGGCTGCCCCGCAACGGCGACGACTGATGCAATATTGACGATGGAACCCCTCTTGCGCTCACGCATGGCAGGCATCACCGCCTTGCAGCAAAGCCAGACTCCTTTTACATTAACCTGAAAGATACGGTCCCACTCATCCACACCAAGCTCTTCGAAAGGCGTCAGTTTGACTTCTCGAAAATAAGCGGCGTTATTGATCAATCCGTCGATTCTGCCAGACTCCTTGAGTGCGATCTCGGTCATTGCCTTGATGGACGCCTCATCACTGACGTCAACCCTCGCATAGGTAGCACGACCGCCCATCGACCTGATCAAATCCATTGTCTCATCAGCCGCGTTCATGTCGGCCACCACGACGTGTGCGCCCTGCGTAGCGGAACCCAGTGCAAAAGCCTGTCCAATACCCGTAGCTGCACCAGTGACAACGATAGTTTGGTCTTGTAGAAGATTTTGTGTAGTCATCGGTTACTCTCTCCGTAGTGCCAGCATGGCTGGCAAATGAATGGGTGATGCTCGTTTAATGCTTTCCGCTGTGATGCTCGGAATGCTGATGTCTCTTGCTTGCTTCGCCGCCTGGCACTGCTGGCGCCGCTGTGCAGCGACTGCTGCCAGCACATTCGTCGACCTGCAAGTTGCGCGCGACTTTGTCTCGTACCGTCCCGGACAAATCAATTTCTACTGTCCAGACCCCCGCCATCTGAAGCTCCAGCACTGCTTTGTACTCGCCCGGGTTACCCGTCGGCGCAGCCTTCACTGGTCTGATCGTATGTGCCATGGGCATCGAGGGCATCAGTGCACCCAAGGTCACCTGAACATTGTTCAGCGTTGTCCCATCTCGCCGCTGAACTTTGACGAGGCACTCGAGCATGGGGCCGGTCCCGAAAGAAAGACATTTCAACTCCACCCGGGGTCGTCCTGGCTCTGCGCCGGCGGTTCGAGGCAAAACTAAAAACACGGCGACTGCAGCAGAAACCCAGGCTGCCAAGAAAAAACGCAAACGTGTAATCATGGTCGACTATCCCTCTACTATCTCAACTATTCAGGTTCATTGGGTTCGGGGCAAGCGCTGAGTCGCACGCACAAGTCGCTTCATTGATGACGCGAGCAGCAGCACGGCCGATTCATCAAGCAGACCCCGCGGACGCCACCGCAACAACAGCGCAACCAGGCCGCCGAACACCACCATCCGCCAGCCCTGGAACCAGCGCGTGGCATCCAGCAGCCCAAGGTCAAGCAAGACCCCCAGTAACGGACCGAGCGCGGTTCCCAGCCCTCCCAGTAGCGCATAACTCACCGCATGCACGCCGAGCATGGGATCAAACAACGCAGGCTCAATGTAAGTGACCCGATGCGCATACAATCCGCCGCCCAGAGCTGCTATTGCGCCGGCGAATGCGGCGGCAAACTGGCGAATACGTACCACATCAATACCTTGCGAAGCCGCTAGTGCATCGTCCTGCCCGGTCATACGTAGCGCCATGCCTAATCGGAGGCGCTCAAGCGCCGTCAGCAGACATAACACCAAGATCAGTACCGCAACCGTCAATGCGAGATACTCGCCCGGCGCGACATCGTTCTCCAGGGACCAACGGATATCACGAAACCCTTCGATACCGGCAGGCCCGACAGGGCCGTCCTTAGAAGGGCGCTGCCAAGTCCACCAGCCAAGTGTGATCCGCGCCATCTCGCCGAACGCCAGCGTCGCGACGGCATAATGAAGACCAGCGAGCCGCATGGTGGGCAGCGCCAGAAGCCAGGAAAACAAAGCGCCAACGCTCATTCCCGCAGCCAGCGCCAGTGTCAACGGTGCATGAAACATGACGGACAGCACGGCAGATGCATAGGCACCCAGTCCGAAAAAGGTTTGCTGAGCGAATGAAATCCGACCAACCAGCAACAAAAGGTAAGCAGACAGCGCAAGCAAGGACATGATGGCGATGTCGCTGAATAACCCTGTCAGGTAAGCGCCCGAGCCATCACCCATGCCGAGCATGAGATGCGCAAGCCTTTCATTCAGCGCATCGAAAAGCGAGCCCTCCGCGCTTGCCAGTGAGGCAGAAGATTCTGCGGGTCTGTCGTTCATGGCCGTATGCCCCGCGATACCCAATGACGTCCTTGCGACCCCACCGGCCAAACCAGCACCATCAGCAACAACGCATAGCTTGCGAACTCTCTACCCTGGGCGCCCAGAAGGGATTGCGCAAACGATTCCACAACCCCAAGCAACAATCCACCCCGCAGCACGCCACGTACCGAGCCCAGTCCACCCAACATGGCGGCCACTAAACCTTTAAACAGCAGCCACATGCCAAACATCGGCGTCACCTGGCCTTCGAGCGACAGTACCGCGAATGCCGCTAGTCCAGACAAGGCGCAAGCAACAGCAAAGCCGACCGTCTGCAACCATGGCACCGGCATTCCTGCCAGATGCGCTGCGATACGATGGTCGGCGGCTGCACGCCATGACAGACCTGTGCGTGTTCGCTGAAGCCAGAGCGCCAAGCCCAGCGTGACAGCTACTGAGAGCATCGTCAGGACCAGCCGGTCGGGACGGATCGTTAACTCTCCAATTTCCCAGATCTCGCCGACCGATAGCAACGGGAAGGCATTCAGATGTCGGGGAAGCAGGATAACCGCCAGCTGTTCAAGCTGCATCCATATCGCGAAACTCGACGCCAGCGCAGTCATTTCGCGACTGTTGCTGAACGATTGATTATCCGGTGTGCTGAGTGTGTGCGGCACCTCGCCGGACCGTCGAGCAAAACACAGTTGTTCTACATAGTAGCCAATCAATATGGCTGAGATCACTACGGCCAAGGCGACCAGCCATGCTGAGATCGGGTAGCGCGCATGTAACCAGGCGCCGAAATAGGCGGCCAGCATCGCAGTGGCGCCGTAGGCTAAATTCAATCTGCGCAAACAGCCAAATGTCAGTGACAGTCCCAGTCCGAGCAGTGCGTAAACTCCGCCATCAAGGAGCCCGTCAAGCAAAAGCTGCAGCACGTCTAGCATGGGTCAGGCCCGGCTGTTTCAGGTCTTGCGCTGCTGTCCGAGATAAGCGCGCTGGATCACATCGTCCTCTGCCAATTCCCCCGGATCTCCCGAGAAACTCACTCGCCCTTGCTCCATCAGATAGAAATGTTGGGCCACTTTTAGCGCCATGTGCGCATTCTGCTCCACCAGGAATATGCTCACGCCCTCGCTGTGAAGCTGCCCAATAATCGAAAAAATCTCTGCAACGACCATAGGTGCCAGACCCACTGATGGTTCGTCCATGAGCAGCAGACGGGGAC
>JBEDGK010000333.1:0-2580 GCA_041174665.1 Pseudomonadota bacterium | reverse complement strand
CTTCTAGAGTCGACGCTGCAATCGATAAAATTGGCGTGATACCTGAACCCGCCGCAAAACCTACCCGATGAATCGCGCGAGGCTTTTTGATGGTGAAGCGCCCATCAGGTGGCATCACTTCAATACTGTCGCCAGCCTTCAGCTGCTGCGCTGCCCAGTTCGAGAACACACCACCTTCTACCGGGCGTATGCCGACTTCGAGTTCGCCATGGCGCTGCAAGCGACTACGCTCGCAACTGATCGAATAATTGCGGCGAACGTCTTGTCCATTGATTTGCGTGCGCAGAGTCAAGAATTGCCCGGGCTCGAAACGAAATACTTCGCGCTCAGAGTCTGGAATCTCAAACGCAATGGCAACCGATCCAGCGGCTTCGGGTGAGACGCGCTTGACGCGCAACGGATAAAAGCGATTAGGTGCCATAGATCGATGGGATCCAGAAAACTTCACATTACACAGACAGCTTGTATTCAAACAACCATGATTAAAGAAGAACCAACATCACGAATCAAGTAGCGCCATCAATAGGGTTTGAAGTAATCAAACGGCTCTTTGCAATCCAAGCAGCGATACAGCGCCTTGCAAGCGGTCGACCCAAAACGTGCGCTTTCAACCGTATTCAGCGATGCGCATTGCGGGCATGCCACAGGCTCGGTTGAGGGCGGGTTGGCAGCAAATCGCACCACATCTACCTCAGCTTTAACGCTATGCGGTGGCGCGATACCGTAATCTTTCAACTTCTGCTTACCCTCGGCGCTCATCCAATCCGTGGTCCATGCGGGCGAGAGCTGCGTCACCACGCGGGCATTGATCTGATGCTCTGCTAAAGCCGCGCGGACATCGTCTTCAATTTGTCCCATGGCCGGACAGCCGCTGTAGGTGGGTGTGATCACGACTTCCAATTGCCCATCTTCTGCTTCGCGCACCTCGCGCAGAATGCCCAGATCGCGTAGCGTCAAGACCGGAATCTCGGGATCGCACACATGTTCAAGCAGTGACCACACGGCGGCCACACGCGGTATTGCGGCGCTATTAACAGCAGCGATAGTGTGCGGTGTGTTCATGTCGCCGTACCGATGATTACGTGGAACCAGCGGTTGCGGTTGCGTTCGCCGGATGCACTAAGCAAGCGGGTAACTTTTTCACCACGTCGCCTGCGGCAGCGTGCGCGCCAAGCTTTGCATCTCAGCCAGTAGATAGCCCAGGTGCTCGGAGTGAGTCCCCAACTTGCCCTCGGTGATATAGCCGCCTGATGCAGGGCGGCGCAGCGTTGCCTCCGCTAAGGCACTATCAATGATGCTGTCCCAATCAGCTCGCAGGCGAGCTACATCCACGCCAATAGCGGCGTCAACTGCGGTGCGCTCCATCGCACTCTCCGTCCAAAACTCTTGCGTATACGGGAACAGATGATCCAGCGCGGATTGGGTGCGCTGATGAGATTCATCGGTACCATCACCCAGCTTTACCAACCAATCACGGCTATGTTGCAAGTGGTAGCGTGCTTCTTTACCGGATTTTTCTGCGATAGCCGCCAAGGTGGTATCGCTAGATTTTTGTAGCGCCTGCCACAACAGCGCCATCAGCGCGCTGTATAAAAAATTACGCACAATCGTCGTCGCAAAATCCAACTCGCCTTGCGCATAGCCCACGAGTGGGCCGTGGTGTGGCAATTCAAGCAGGGTGTAATTCCGGAACTCAGCACCATCACGCAGGTAAGCCAGCGTATCTTCTGTTGCATCGCCACCCTGCAGCTGCGCTGCATATTGGTACAGCAACCGCGCTTGACCAATCAGATCCAGCGTGATGTTCGCCATCGCGATATCTTCTTCCAGAATAGGACCATGTCCAGTCCATTCCGCATTCCGCTGCCCAAGCACCAGTGCGTTATCTGCCAGGTGCAAGGTGTAATCGAGTGTCGCTGACATTACATGTGCCCGACATCATCCGGGATGTCGTAAAAAGTGGGATGGCGATAGATTTTGTCGGCGGCGGGTTCGAATAGCTCGCCTTTATCATCCGGGCTGCTGGCGATGATGTCTGCCGAACGCACCACCCAAATGCTCACGCCTTCTTGTCGGCGCGTATACACATCGCGCGCCATTTGCAGCGCCTGTGGTGCATCCGCAGCGTGCAAGCTGCCGCAGTGTTTATGCTCCAAGCCTTGTTTCGAGCGTACGAACACTTCCCACAGCGGCCATTCTTTTAACGTGCTGCTCATGCGGCTTCCTTCGCCTCGCGCGCTGCACGTTTTTGCGCATGTGCTAGCGCGGCATCGCGTACCCATTGGCCATCACGGTCGGCTTTAACGCGGGTGGCCAGGCGTTCTTTATTGCAGGGGCCGTCACCATTCACCGTGCGCCAGAACTCATCCCAGTCAATTGGGCCGTAGTCATAATGGCCGCGTTGCTCATTCCATTTCAGATCCGGGTCGGGCAGGGTGACGCCCAGTATCTCTGCCTGCGCTACGGTGGCATCCACAAACTTCTGGCGTAAATCATCATTCGAAAACCGCTTGATACCGTAGCGCATGCCGAGTGCACTGTTCGGGCTATCGGCATCCGGTGGGCCAAACATCGCCAGAC
>JBEDGK010000332.1:0-4405 GCA_041174665.1 Pseudomonadota bacterium | reverse complement strand
AGCTGCAACCGCAAGCCGCGCGCCAACGCGCTGCCGAGCACAATATTGAATTCACCTGGACGCAGATCGGCAAGTTTGCCCGCCACGATCTGCGCCGCAACATCCGAGACCTTGGGCTCTTGCTCTGGCAAGATGCCGCGCACCATGATGCCGCGCACGGTGTCCTCGCGCGTGACCATGGCCTGCGCTTCGACATACGGCGCGGCACCGCGCACCAGCGTATGCCGGCTCACCTCCGCCGCCGTCGCCTGCCAGTTCGGCAAGCTGCCTGACGCATCGAAGACTTCCACATGCGCCAAGACCGACAGCATGCGGTCGCGCACCTCTTTCTGAAAACCGTTCATCACCGACAGCACCACGATCAGCGCGGCAACGCCCAGCGCAATGCCCGCCATAGAAATCAGTGAGATGAACGAAATAAAGCTATCACGCGCGCTGCGTCGCCCTGCGCGGGTGTAACGCAGGCCGATGGTCCATTCAAAAGGCAGATCATGCAACCGGGACAAGCAGCAGCTCCTGAGGGATCGGCAATAAAATCGGCAGAGAAGTCAACAACGAGATCGACAAAGTGATCAACAATGCGGTCAGCAATGTTTCCGGCCGATGACTCGCAAATGCCTTGCAAAGCCGGCAGTTTGCCATAGTCAAAGGGCAATCGCCTACAATGTTTAGTATGTCTTCCCTGACGCTGGTTATCCCCTTCGCTTTGCCACCCCAGGCTCTCGCCCGAGATCTGCTCTCATCGTTGAATCTGCCCGCGCTGGCCAAGCTACTGGCGCGTGCGAGACGGGCCGAGCGGAACCTGAATCCGGCGTTCAGCGCCTGCCCGCCGCATGAACGTTGGCTGAGTGGCCATCAGGCCGATAACAGCCCGCCGTTGGCGCATACGCTGATGAAGGCGCTGGGTGGCTCGCTGACCTCTGGTTCATGGTTTATCGTGCAGCCCGTGCATCTGCATGTCGCACGAGATCATTTGGTGCTGACCGATCACCGCCATTTATCGCTGAACGATGACGAAGGACGAGGATTGTTTCAGGCCGTCCAGCCCTTGTTCGCGGAACAGAACCTTGAGCTGGTCTATGGCAACGCGCTTTACTGGTTTGTGCGCGCCGATGCCTGGTCAGATTTCAGAACCTGCTCGCCCGACGCCGCCTGCGGACACAATATCGATGTGTGGCAGCCCAGCGGCGCTGCTGCGCGCGACTGGCGGCGCCTGCACAATGAGGTACAGATGCTCTGGCATCAGCATGCACTCAACCTGGAACGTGAGGATCGAGGCGATCTGCGCGTGAACGCGCTGTGGCTGTGGGGTGCCTCTGATCATGAACAAACCTCAATCGGGAGCCGGCTGCTGGCCCGGCTCATCGCGCAAGGGCGCGAAGCGGTCAGCCCCCACCAAGACTGGCGACTGATCGATGCGCTGACGCCACTGGCGCTCGCCGAGGACTGGTCGGGCTGGCTGCAACAGATGCAGCAACTGGAAGAAAAGCATATCGCTCCGGCGCAAGAGCAACTGATCTCTGGCGAACTCGACGACATCAGGTTGGTGTTCAGCGATGGACAACGGCTCGACCTATGGAGTGCACGCCGCTCCAGCATGAGAAAATTTTGGGTCTCTCCTTCGCTCTCACGCCTCGCCTCATGACCCGCATCGCCGTTCGCCAGTTCTCGTCCCGCAATGCAGAGAAGCTCGCCCAACAGGGATTGCACCCTGTGCTGGCCCGACTTATGGCTGCACGCGGGCTGAGCACGATCAGCGAGCTCTCCAATGAATTCAATGCGCTGATTGCCCCCGGTCAGCTAACGCACGTTCAACAAGCCGCGCGGTTCATCGCTGATGCCATCGCACAGCAAAAAAAATTCACCGTGGTTGCCGACTATGACTGCGATGGCGCGACCGCCTGCGCCGTCGCTGTCCGGGGTTTGCGTGCGATGGGCGCGACGATGGATTACATCGTCCCGAACCGTTTCGAATACGGCTATGGGCTCACGCCAGACATTGTTGAATTGACCGCTCAGCAGAAATCTCCTGACATCATCATCACCGTCGACAACGGGATCGCCAGCATCGCTGGTGTCGCCGAGGCGAGGCGTCGCGGCATTGATGTGGTGATTACCGATCACCACCTGCCCGGTGCCGCACTGCCCGATGCCACCGTGATCGTGAATCCCAACCAGCCTGGCTGCGGATTTCCGAGCAAACATCTGGCCGGTGTGGGCGTGATGTTCTACTTGCTGCTGGCGCTGCGGGCAGAATTGCGCGCGCGCGGACATTTCGATACAAGTAATCAGCCCCGGCTGGACGCGCTACTTGATCTGGTCGCATTAGGCACGGTGGCTGACGTGGTAAAGCTGGATGCGAACAACCGCATTCTGGTGGCGCAAGGCTTGCGACGCATGCGCGAGGGCCGAGCCCATGCCGGCATCACGGCACTTTTCTCGGTCGCCTCACGCGATATACGCAAAGCCAGCGCCACCGACCTCGGCTTCACTGCGGGCCCCCGGCTGAACGCTGCCGGCCGCCTGTCTGACATGTCACTGGGTATTGAATGTCTGCTGACCGACGATCTTTCCAAGGCCATGACCCTTGCCCGCGAGCTCGATACCATGAACCGCGAGCGCCGCGATATCGAAGCGGGCATGCAAGCGGCCGCGCTGGCATCGCTGGACACCATCGACCCGCAGGCCAGCGCAACCCTGACGCTGTTCAACCCGGCATGGCATCAGGGTGTGACCGGTATCGTCGCTTCCCGGCTGAAAGAGAAGTTTTATCGCCCGACGATCACTTTCGCGCCGGCGGGCGATGGCATGATCAAGGGATCGGGACGATCGATTCCCGGATTTCATTTGCGCGATGCGTTGGACCTTGTTTACAAGCGAGCGCCCGACCTGATCGACAAATTCGGCGGGCATGCCATGGCGGCCGGCCTGTCGCTGCGCGAGATGGACTTTCCTTCATTTGCCGAGGCCTTCGAAACTGTAGGCCGCGAATGGCTTAGCCCGGCAGCGCTGGAACAAGTGCTGGAAACCGACGGTCCGCTGGAACCGGATTGTTTCAGTCTCGAATTCATCCGACTGCTCGATACCCATGTCTGGGGACAGGGCTTCCCGCCGCCCGTGTTTTGTGATGAATTTCGTGTTCTGAATCAGCGAGTCCTGAAAGAAAAACATCTGAAACTGATGCTGCAAAAAGATGGTCGCCAGTTCGACGCTATCTGGTTCAATCATGCCGACGGCTTGCCGGAACGCGCCCGGGTGGCCTATCGGCTCGACGTTAATGAATTCAATGGCCGGACGTCGGTACAGCTGATGGTCGAGCACGCCGAGGCTTGCTGACCCTCCCTTCTTCCTGATTGAATTCCCCTCAAAAAACTCCGTTGGATTTTTGCATAGTGCACTGAATTTCTGGTCGACGAATCCGGTAAGTCTCATATTACTGACAGAGCAGCCATCCGTATCGTTCGCGAGCAAGTCTCCATGCGCGGCAAACACCGATGCCATTCAGGGGTTCGCCTTCGGAGCGGCACCGGACCGCGCTCAACCCTCTTTGCGTGGAAGCTGCTGCTGTGGAGCCGCCTATGAATTCATACGCTGACACGGTCAATCACTGGCTAACACTACGCGCGCCGGAAAGTCACCTCGACGAGGAGGGAATGGCCCTGCTCTCCGCAGAAGACCAAACCGTCATCGCACTCCAAGTCCCTGAAAACAGCGATGTCTGTTATTTCTATGCGCCCGTACGTCCAGTCTCTGCCGACCTGCCAGAGGCCGACTTGTATTTCGCACTGGAGCTGAACCGCTTCGGGCGTCCATTGGGAAGTTGTTGGCTTGCCTGGGATCCGGAGTTTGCGATGCTTACCTTGTGCCACAACCTCCATATCCCCTCGAGCGATGCGATCAGCTTCAGTAATACCGTAGACAATTTTTTTCAATCGCTCAGAGAGGCTCGGCACAGGTTGAATCTCCGACAAACTGAAACGATTACTTGATCGGCGGATGACATGCCATGGCACGTGTAAGTGATGTAGCTCGTCCACAGATTCCTAGATCGACGACATCGGTCAAGGGTTCGGTGTCGAGCAGTTCTCGACATCAGCCCACTGCGTCCGTGGTGCCCCTATCAGGATCATTGAGTGCGCACCCGTCAAACGCACCGCAAACAAGTACTCCCATCACGACACCGTCCGCAAAGCGTTCGAGCGTCAAGCCACAGCAGAGCTACACAAGAGAAGCGCTAGCGATGTCTTCGGGAGATCTCGAAAAAATTCGCGCTGATACCCTGTCGGTCTATGGGTTTGTTCAGGAAGCAGAAACTACAGCATTTAAGACAGACCACGGGGGCGACTCCAGCATAGGATGCTTGCAATCTGCGCAGGCCTCACGTTGGCTCAGAATGCTCTTTGAT
>JBEDGK010000331.1:0-2965 GCA_041174665.1 Pseudomonadota bacterium | reverse complement strand
TCGGGAAGCGTTCTCTGCTGCTGATCGAGGAGCCCGTCGAGGATATCTTGCTCTTCTCTGGTGTCGACCAGCTTCATGGCGCCCGCCGTGTATTGCGCATCGATGATGCGCCACACCCTGCCACGCCACTGGCGCGCGCTAGACAGCAGCGCGAGAGGCGTCCAGGTAGTGAACGACACGCACGAGTCCTTCGGTCTGCGAGATCAGGTCGATGGGCCGGCCGCCGAGTCCGCGGTTGTCGCTGGCCAGCCAGGTACGCGCGCTGGGTTCGTCGGCGACGATGGCGTCGAGTGCGCGGAACAGCCGCACCAGCAACAAGCCAAACTCCCATTCTTTGCGACTGGCTTCGAGCTGGTAGTCGCCGGCATACAGACGCGTCACGGTGGCCGGGCTCAGCCCGAGCACGCGCGCCAGCAGGCTGCGCGACAACCCCAGCTGCTCTGCAGCGCGGGCGACGGCCTTGGTCAGCACGGACGCTTTGTGTCGGGCGTCGGCCCGGGCAAGACTTTGTTCTGGCGCAGAAATCATCCTCACTTCCTTTCTACAGAAAATAGTAGCATATTTCTTTTCTGAGGAAATGGCCTGAAACGGTATCAGGTGAGCTTTTGTCCAACGCGAGGCCGTTAAGCGTAGCGCTGCTGATACTCAGCAAAAGACGCTGGGTCCCGGCCTTCGCCGGGACGACGGTGTTGAGGGTGGTGGCGCGACGGTATGGAAGTCGGCGGGACGAATGGCGCGATGTTGATGTTGAGGGTGCTTAGGTCACTGTGCTTTGGCCCGAATCAGGGTACCGGTGCTTGGGTCTGCCGACCCTTGAATCGTCATCCTGACGAAGGTCAGGATCCATCGTTGTGCGCTACCGATGCCCAGTGAAACGAGTTACTGCCAGAGCAACCATGGATCCCGGCCTGCGCCGGGATGACGGTGTTGAGAGTGCCGGGATGACGATGCTGAGGTCTGCCGGCCCTTGAATCGTCATCCTGACGAAAGTCAGGATCCATCGTTGTGCGCCGCCGACCTCCGATTAAACAAGGCGCTGCCAAATTCACCATGGATCCCGGCCTGCGCCGGGATGACGGTGTTGAGAGCGCCGGGATGACGGTGTTGAGAGCGCCGGGATGACGAGTTTTATAACGCGCTCTCGAGCTAAGCACTGCTGCCGGAAGACGCTTTGCCGGCCGAAGTGCGACAGGCGTCCGAGCAGTAACGCACTTGATCCCAATTGGCGGCCCATTTTTTGCGCCAAGTAAACGGCCGCTGACAGACGGCGCACATCTTCACCGGCAAATTGTGAGGATTGCGGAAACCCCCGCCGGATGTTTTGCGTTCTCCCATGGTCTGGTGCGCTGGCTCAGGCGGCCTTGGGTTTTTGCAGCAAGGCTTTGAGATTGGCGAGACGATCCTGCGGCGTGAGTGTCTCGTCGTCGGTGGGCACGGCGTCGCCTTCATCTAGTCGCATTTCTTTGATGAAGCGCGAGGGTTCGCAGGGAACGCTCTCGCGCACTCGCTTACGCTTCTTGCACCAGGTGATGGTGAGGCTGCGCTGTGCGCGGGTGATACCCACATACATCAGTCGGCGCTCTTCCTCGATGCGCTGCGCGTAGTCGTCGGGCGATGCATCGGGATCGCCCTTGTGGGGCAAGATGCCCTCCTCCACACCGACCATGAATACGTGGCCAAACTCTAGGCCCTTGGCGGCGTGCAAGGTGGACATGCGCACCGCGTCAGGCTCCTGATCGCGGCCTTCGAGCATGCCCATCAGCGCGACCATTTGGGTGAGTTCGAGTAATGATTTTTCAGCATCGGTACCGTCGCGGCCGCCATTGCCTTTTTCTTTCAGCCAGCTGATGAAGTCGAGCACGTTCTGCCATTTGTCCTGCGCCTGTTTTTCGTCGAAGGTGCCATAGAGATAGGCTTCGTAGTCGATGGCTTTCATCAGATCGTCGAGCACGGCGCCGGCATTCTCTCCGGTGCCGGCTGCGCCAACGCGCGAGGCACGGGCTTCGAGCTGGTTGATGAAGTCACAGAACGCTCTCAGCGGAATCAGCTGTCGTTCGTTCAGCTTGGCCTCGATACCACCCTTGAACACCGCGTCGAACAAGGAGCACTGCCACTGCCCGGAAAATTCGCCCAGCGCCTCAAGCGTGGCCTGACCAATGCCACGGCGCGGTGTGGTCACTGCGCGGATAAACGCAGGATCATCGTCGCCATTGGCGATCAGTCTCAGGTAGCTGACGATATCTTTGATCTCGGCGCGGTCGAAGAAGCTTTGTCCGCCCGACATCACATACGGTATGCGCTCTCGGCGCAGGGCTTTTTCGAGGATGCGTGCCTGATGATTGCCGCGATACAGAATCGCGTAGTCAGAAAAATTGGCGCGCCGCTCAAACTTGTGTGCCGACAGCATGATCGCGACCTGATCGGCCTCGGCCTCGTCGTCGTCCATGGCCATCACGCGGATAGGATCGCCGGTGCCAAGCTCGGACCACAGGGTTTTTTCAAATAATTTTGGGTTGTTGCCAATCACTGCATTCGCGGCTTGCAAGATACGCGTGCTGGAGCGGTAGTTTTGTTCGAGCTTGATGAGCTTGAGCTCCGAAAAATCTTCTTGCAATGTGCGCAGGTTTTCCATGGTCGCGCCACGCCATGCATAAATGGCTTGATCATCATCACCGACGGCGGTGAACATCGGCTTCTTGCCGGGGCCGGTCACCAGCAGCTTCACCAGTTCATATTGGCAGGTGTTGGTGTCCTGATACTCATCGAGCAGCAAGTAGCGCAGCCGGCGCTGCCAGCGGTCGCGCGCGGCTTCGTCATGGCGGAATAGCTCCACGGGCAGACGGATCAGATCATCGAAATCGACCGCCTGATAGCTGGCGAGGGTGGCGAGGTAATTGCGATAAATGCGCGCGGCCTGTGCTTCGTTCTCGTCTTTGGCCTGAGCGATCGCGTCATCGGGCGTCAG
>JBEDGK010000330.1:0-2694 GCA_041174665.1 Pseudomonadota bacterium | reverse complement strand
CACATTGCAACTGCAGTTGCAGCAACCACTGTATCGCCCTGCGAATATTGCCGCCTATGAGCAGAGCAAGCTGCAAGTCGCTGCCAGCGAAACACAGTTCGAGCAGGCTAAAGCCGATCTGACCTTGCGTGTCGCGCAAGCCTATTTCGACGTGCTGACCACACAAGATGCGCTGGTGTTTATCCGCGCCCAGAAAGTCGCGATCACCGAGCAGCTGTCGGCAGCAAAAAGAAATTTTGAAGTAGGCACGGCTACCATCACAGACACCCATGAGGCGCAGGCTCGCTTCGATCTAGCGCTTTCACAGGAAATCGCGGCACTCAACGACCTGGAAATCAAACGCAACCTGCTCGCCCAAATCACCGGCAAATTGCCGGGCGAGCTGCAAGGCCTGCGCCAGGGCGTCAGGCTCAGCCCACCCGATCCGCAAAATGTCCGCCAGTGGGTAGAGAGCGCGGAAGCTGGAAATTTCGCGGTAGTTACGCAGGCATTTATCGCTGAGTCTGCAAAGCTCGATATCGAGCGCAGCCGCAGCGGCCACAAGCCGACGCTGGACGCCGTGGCGAGCTACGGACAGAACAAGGGACTTGCCTTTGCGCCGCAGCTGACCATCACCACTGCGTCGGTCGGGGTTCAATTCAATTTACCCGTGTATGCAGGCGGCGCGACCAGCAGCCTGATACGACAGGCACTTTCATCAGAAGAAAAAGCGCGCGCCGATCTCGACACCGCCCGGCGCAATGCGGCGCAATCGGCGCGAACAGCCTTTCTGAGCGTACAGAGCGGATTGTCACAGGTCAGGGCACTGGAGGCGGCGGAAACCTCGAGCAACTCGGCGCTTGAGTCAAATCGTCTTGGCTATGAGGTTGGCGTACGCATCAACATTGACGTGCTAAACGCGCAGCAGCAGCTGTACTCGACTCGACGTGATCTGGCAAAAGCGCGCTATGACACCTTGATCAACGGGCTGCGACTGAAAGCAGCTGTGGGCATGCTTAGCGAAGCCGATCTCGCCGAGCTGAACAGTCTGCTGGACACACACTGAATGTTAGATTTTCGAAATTTCGCGTAAGCAGACGCTGAATACATCCATGTTTTATGGCGAGCCAGCGGAGCGGTGCGGCGCAGGGCCTAGCAAAATCAAGGGATTGTCTTAATGAACTCAGCTGAAAAAGTTTTTGGTTTTTGTTTAACCAGCGCCTCCCTCATCGAACTAAAAGATGGTAGCGGTCGGCCGCTAACGATACAAATAACTTCCTGAAACTCTCATAACAACCGTTTCAGGCAATTCAGAAGCGGCTATACTTAGCGTCAATAAATAGAACGATCGTGCGGCAAACTTGGCTTGGTGAAATCGTCAATAACCGCCAAAGAAACAGCAAAACACCAGGCGCCTCCGTCTTCAGTTTTTTATTTAGCAAGTCCTGCAAATGCGTCAGACCCCCTGACGTCTTTTTGAACCCGTCGGAACACCATGAACTTCTCGCCCACTGCTCGCCTTCTCCTCTTACCTACTGTCATTGTGTCGCTACTGGCCGCCTGCGGCGAGAAGAAACCGGCCGCACCCGGACCAGGCGCAGGTGCTCCGCCGCCCGCAAATGTCGCGACCATCAGCATCGCTCCCGAACAAGTAGCGAACGTGACCGAACTGCCCGGCCGAATCGAGGCCATACGCAGTGCCGAGGTGCGCGCCCGCGTCGGCGGCATCGTGCAAAGGCGTTTGTTCAATGAGGGCAGTGAAGTGCGGGCCGGGGCAACGCTGTACCAGATCGATCCTGCACCCTTCCAGGCCGCGGTCAGCAATGCCGAAGCCACGCTCGCTCGCGCGGAGGCGAACCTGGGACAAACCAACACGCGGCTGAACCGCTACCGCGCACTGGTTGATACCAATGCGATCAGCAAGCAGGAATTCGACGACGCGCAGAGCGCGCAAAAACTGGCCGCCGCCGATGTCGCTGCTGCCAAGGCCTCACTGGATGCCGCTAAGCTGAATCTTTCTTATTCGACGATCACGGCGCCGATCACGGGCCGTATCGGCCGCACACTGGTCACCGAGGGTGCGCTGGTAACGGCCAACGATCCGACGGCGCTGGCGATCATCCAGCAGCTGGATCCGATCTATGTGACGCTCACCCAGTCCTCGGTCGAGATGGCGCAGCTCCGCGAAAAAGTCTCTCAGTCGGGGCATGGTGGCGTGAAAACCAAGCTCACACTCGTGACCGAGGATGGCAAACCGTATCCGCACGCAGGTCAGCTGCTGTTCTCAGAGGCGACCGTCGATCCAAGCTCCAGTTCGGTGATCCTGCGCGCGCAATTCCCTAATCGCGAACGCACGCTACTGCCGGGTATGTACATTCGCGTGCGCCTCGAACAAGGTGCGCGCCCGAACACCATCACGGTGCCGCAGCAAGCCGTGATGCGTACTGCCGATGGCTCGATGGTGATGACGGTGGATGCCGAGGGCAAGGTCGCACCGCGCCCCGTCAAGACGGGTGGCGCCTATGGCACCAGCTGGATCGTCACCTCAGGACTCAAAGAAGGCGATCAGGTAATCGTCGAAGGCCTGCAAAAGGCCAAACCGGGCGCAACGGTCAAGCCCAGCCCATGGCAACCGGGCGGTGCGCCCGCAGGTGCTGCGCCCGCTGCTGCGGCCCCTGCCGCCGCCACGCCCGAGAAAAAATAAGGAAGCACCGC
>JBEDGK010000329.1:0-3463 GCA_041174665.1 Pseudomonadota bacterium | reverse complement strand
TACGATGGATCCCCCCTTGCAGGGCGCGCCTCGGCGATCACGCCAAGGCCGTTGCGCAGGCGCAGTGCATGCACTGCGAAACCCCTGCTACACCCTGCGCCGGGATGACGGATTTAGGGCTAACAGCTTTTGCATTTTGGTCGCCAATTTATTGTGCTGCTTTGTATTGCTGGTTCAGGTTCCTGATTTGTTTTCGGTGCCAGAGTTGCATTGCGCGCCCTGGCGATCACGCCCCCTGCTGACCCCTCGCCGGTATAACGACGCAAACGCTACCGACCTTAAATCTGTCGTCCCAGCGAAGGCTGGGACCCAGCGTCTTTCGTCGCTCTTCCACCAGCCCCCTACTTAGCTCGCTTCCCTTTAACACGCCCTGCTTTCTTCACACCCGCCTTCTTCGCCTTCCACTCCACGGCATCATCATCAATAAAATCATCCTGCTTCATCACGGCGAGCGCACTACCCTCCACCTGATCCTGCGGCAAACCCGCCTGCGCAATAAACACTGAATCCTTACTCGTACATGTCGCCGATTTTTTACCCGCGCAGTTGGCAACAGGCGTACCCACCGACCAATCTGCCAGCAACTGAAATTCGCGATCGATCTTCTGCAACGAATCAGCGGTCAGCACACCCGAGGCTTGATGCAGCCGCATGTACGCCAGCAGATAGCCATACCGCGCCTGCGCCAGATCGCGCTGGGTCGCGTAGAGCTGCTGCTGCGAGTTGAGCAAATCAACATTAATTCTGAGTCCGCCTGCAATGCTCTTGCGGGTCGCCGACAGCGCTTCTTGGGCGGAAGCTTCGGCGTTCAGCAATGCCTCGATGCGAGACTGGCTGCTAGTCACCAGGTTGAACTGACGGCGAACTTCGATCAGCGCATTGCTGATGCTGTCATCCAGATCGGCTCTGGATTTGCTCAACAGATCCGCACCTTGCCGTACGCTGGCCGAGGTGGCACCGCCTGAGAAGATCGGTAGGTTGAACTGAATGCCGACGGAATTGATGGTCGTCTGCTGGTTGTAAGTCAGCACGGAATCCGACGTGGTTCGGCTGTGCGAGGCGATCAGATCGAGCTTGGGCAGGTGGCCGGCCTGATTTTTGCGAACGTCCTGCTCTGAGATGTCGACGAGATAGCGACGCGCGCGCACGAGGGGATTGTTTTCCGTGGCGAGTGCTTCCCACTCAGTGATGCGATTCGGCACTAACGGCAGCATGGCCATGGTTCGCGGCAAGGTGCGCAAGGTATCGATATCGCGACCGATGATGGCGCGCAGCTTGCGCATTGCCGCGTCTAGCGCATCTTGTGCTTCCACGACCTGGGCTTGCGCGAGTTCGGCGCGGGCTTTGGTCTCCAAGACTTCCGTGCGGGTGCCCTCGCCTTTGTCGAAGCGACGGCGGTTGACGTCCTGCATCTCGGCGAGCGCGTCACGCTGCGCGATGATCAGTCGCAGCTGATCGCCGGCGGCCAAGGTGTCGAGGTAGGCATTCACGACGCGCATCATCAGTTCTTGCGAGCGCGCGGCGAAGACCGCATCGGCGTAATCGGACTGCATGCCGCCCTGCTTGTAGCGCGCGAGTGCTTCCAGACTGAAGATGGGCTGGCGAACGGTCACGGACAGCACTTTGCTGTCGTAATCGAGTGGTCGGGTGAGTCTGGTGCCGGAGATGTTCTGCGCGATATCGGCGCTGTTGCTGGAATAGCCATAGCTGACGCCCGCAGACGGCAGCAAGGCCGCCAGACCCAGGTCGCGCGACTGCTGACCGGCCGCATTCTCATGCTGCGCGGCGCGGTACACCGGATCGTGCGTGAGCGCGGCCTGATACGCATCGATCAGGCTCAAGGCATGCGAGGGCTGGGCGCGCAGGAACATCACACAAAGCATCAGCGCGAGGCTGGCTTTGGCGATCAAGTCATTCTTGTTGTGGCTGGCCATGGGCGTCCCGACATTGGCTGTAGGAAATCTGTACAGCCGAGGCGGAATGCAAATAACGTTCCAGTCGGGAAAACGATGGGTTTATGCGGGTTTTGAGGCAATCGGCATGCCAAGCGCCGAAAAACCGCCAATGCCTTTTCAGCAACCCCCCGCCCTACAAGCCCCTGACCTGCCCTGAGATTTTCGGGCCATCGGGAATTTGAGAAGATAGCTCCCTAGCAAGGAGGGAGCGATGATACAAAGGGACACTCACTTTGTAGAGGTGATACAAAGGGACACTCACTTTGTAGAGGTAATTGGGCCGGCGACAAAAGACTCTACAAAGTGTGGATACAAAGGGACACTTGGATACAAAGGGACACTCACTTTGTAGAGGGCGTAGAGGTAATTGGGCCGGCGACAAAAGACTCTACAAAGTGAGTGTCCCTTTGTATCGGACGACGAGCGGAGCTACAAAGTGAGTGTCCCTTTGTAGAAGGTGGGGGGCTGGCAGCTTGGAAACGAACGGGGGTTTGGCGCGGCTGGCGGGGATCGAACCCACGACCCTTGGCTTCGGAGGCCAATACTCTATCCACTGAGCTACAGCCGCGGGGTCCGGAGGACGGGAGAGGCGCAAGGATACCGGGTTTCGGTCGGCCAGTCCACGCGGACGCGGTTGGTTTGAGGTGAATACACGTTGTTTCCCCTATAATCCAAGGCTTTGTCATAGCTTTCAGATTATTCAGTTCCGAGGAAACCATGAGCGACCACGAGCACGATTCCCTGATTAAAACCCCCAAGCAACTCCTCGCCGCTGTTGTGGCTGGCTTTGTGGTGCCGATTGCTGTCATCGTGTTGCTGGTGACGTATGTGGGCAGTACGCCGAAAACTGGTGCGGGTTCGAATTCGCAGTCGCCGGAGTCGATCGCTGCACGCATCAAGCCGGTGGCGGATGAAGGTTTCACGCTGGTTGACGCTAGCGCCCCGCGCACGCTGAAAGCGGGTGCGGAGGTGTACAACGCCGCTTGCGCCGCCTGCCACAACGCGGGCGCTGCGGGTGCGCCGAAGTTTGGTGATGCGGGTGCATGGGGCAAACGTATCAAGCAGGGCTATGACACGTTGGTGTCGCATGCAATCAAAGGCATACGCGCGATGCCGGCCAAGGGTGGTAATCCGGATCTGGATGATATTGAAGTCGCTCGCGCTGTCGTCCACATGGCGAATTCCGCTGGCGCGTCGTTCAAGGAACCTGAAGCGAAGAAGTAATCGAAGCACGGATGATTCTGTTGTTTGCAGAATCGCTGGTCCGTTGCTGAATGCTGGTCAGTTAATCTAGAAAATCCCCATTCAGAAGAAAGACACTGGGTCCAGGCCTTCGCCGGGACGACGGTGCTGTGAGTGACGGTGCTTACAACGCCATCCTCGCCGGTCCGGCGCTGAATGCTGGTCAGTTAAGCGAAAAAAATCCCCATTTAGAAAAAAGACACTGGGTCAGGGCTTTCGCCGGGACGACGGTGCTGTGGCTGATAGCGCCTATGCAGTCATTACGG
>JBEDGK010000328.1:0-12885 GCA_041174665.1 Pseudomonadota bacterium | reverse complement strand
CACGGGTGCAGACACCGCGTTTTTGCGGGCTGTTTTGCAGCGCCGGCGATTTGCTCTTCACGCGCAGCGTGGTGCGCGGTTTGCGAATCAATTGATTGATGGTTGGCATCGGTCTAAATCCAACAAAGTTAGGGTATGGCAAAAACCCCAAAAGGGGACGGATCTTCGCAAATGGCTCGAAAGTGCAGCGCATTGGCGATATCAGCAGGCAGGGAAAAGCGTAGTCGGAACTGAAAAACACAGACCAAAGAGCGCTTAAGCCCGAGCGAGCTTAAATTCGAGAACTCGCGAGTATAAACCCCGCCAGTTACTGCGTCAACTCTCGGAAAATCGGGAAAGGCAAGCACTTGCCGTGCCTTGGCAATATCAAAAATAAAACAGCCCCGACGCTCCGGAGCTGTTTTTCTTTTATTGCAACCCGACTCAAGCTTCGCCGCCAAGGTCTCCCGACGCAGTTTCCTCGGCTTCCTGCAGAGCGCGGGCGGCCTCGGCCTGGAGCATCGCTGCACGCTCTTCAGCCTCCCAGTGCTCTTTATCCTTGCGGGCACGGTGATACGCCAAACCAGTGCCAGCCGGTATCAATCGACCAACAATGACGTTTTCTTTCAGGCCGCGCAAACCATCCTTCTTGCCCATGATCGCAGCCTCGGTCAGGACGCGAGTGGTTTCCTGGAAGGATGCCGCAGAGATGAAGGAATCCGTGGACAGCGATGCCTTCGTGATACCGAGCAGCACGTTCTCATGCGTTGCAGTACGTTTGTTCTCGGCGGTAACACGATCATTCTCGTCCAGCAACTCCGAACGCTCAACCTGCTCGCCCGGTATGTAGTTGGTATCGCCGGCATCGACCACCTGCACGCGACGCAACATCTGACGCACAATGACTTCGATGTGCTTGTCGTTGATCTTCACACCCTGCAGACGATAAACATCCTGAACTTCGTCAACGATGTAACGAGCCAGAGCTTCGATACCCAGCAAACGGAGAATGTCCTGAGGATCGGCCGGTCCATCGACGATCATCTCGCCCTTGTTCACCACCTGGCCGTCGTGTACCAGTACCTGCTTGTCCTTGGTAATCAGGAACTCGTGCTTGTTGCCATCCATGTCGGTGATTTCGAGACGCTGCTTGCCCTTGGTCTCCTTGCCGAAAGCAACGGTACCTGTGACTTCAGCGAGCATACCGGCATCTTTTGGCGAGCGCGCCTCGAACAATTCGGCCACTCGCGGCAGACCACCAGTAATGTCTCGGGTTTTCTGTGATTCGGTCGGGATACGTGCGAGCACTTCACCCACGGACACTTGCTGACCATCTTTCACAGTGATCAGCGCGCCGACCTGGAAGCCAATAGTCACTGCGTGCTCGGTACCAGCGATCTTGACCTCCTGACCCAGCTCGTTAAGCAGCTTCACCTGAGGCCGTAGTGCCCTTCCACCGGCGCTGCGGCGCTTCGCATCAATAACCACCAGTGTCGACAGGCCTGTGACTTCGTCGATCTGCTTGGCAACAGTTGAACCTTCTTCGACGTTCTCGAATTTCACGGTACCGGCATACTCGGTAATGATCGGACGCGTCAGTGGGTCCCAATTAGCCAGTGCCGTGCCCGCCTTGATCGTCTGACCGTCTTTGACGATCAGGGTCGCGCCATAAGGTACCTTATGACGCTCGCGCTCACGACCATGGTCGTCAGTGATCAACACTTCGCCAGATCGCGAAATCACGATCTGATCACCCTTGCCATTGGTCACGTAGCGCATGGTCGCGGTAAAGCGTACATTGCCATTCGATTTCGCTTCAACCGATGAGGCCACTGCTGCTCGCGATGCCGCGCCACCAATATGGAAGGTACGCATGGTTAGCTGGGTCCCCGGCTCACCGATCGACTGCGCAGCGATCACACCGACGGCTTCGCCAACGTTCACCATGCTGCCGCGACCCAGATCGCGTCCGTAGCAGCGTGCGCAGAGACCATAGCGGGTGTCGCAGGTCAATGGTGTGCGAACTTTCACTTCATCGATGCCCAAACGCTCGATCTCTTCAACCGCGTCTTCATCGAGCAGGGTGCCGGCTTCGTAGAGTGTTGCCTGGCTGTCAGGATCGATGACGTCGGTGGCAGCAACGCGGCCAAGTATGCGATCGCGCAGAGCCTCGATGACTTCACCACCTTCAACCAGTGCCTTCATCGATGCGCCGTTCGAGGTTCCGCAATCATCTTCAACCACGACCAAATCCTGGGTCACGTCGACCAGACGGCGGGTCAGATAACCGGAGTTTGCCGTCTTCAGCGCAGTGTCGGCCAGACCCTTGCGGGCGCCGTGCGTCGAGATGAAGTACTGCAGAACATTCAGTCCTTCACGGAAGTTCGCGGTGATCGGGGTCTCAATGATCGAGCCATCTGGCTTGGCCATCAGACCTCGCATACCCGCTAGTTGCCGGATCTGCGCTGCCGAACCCCGCGCGCCAGAGTCGGCCATCATGTAGATCGCGTTGAACGATTCCTGCGTGCCCTTGCTGCCGTCACGTTTGGTCACACCCTCGACCTTGAGCTGCTCCATCATGGCCTTGCCGACTTCATCGCCGGCCTTACCCCAGATATCGACCACCTTGTTGTAACGCTCGCCAGCGGTCACAAGACCCGACGAGTACTGCTGTTCAATCTGCTTGACTTCTTGTTCGGCCGTAGCGATCAGCGTCGCTTTTTGTGGCGGCACCAGCATATCGTCGACGCAGATCGAAATACCAGCGCGTGTGGCCAAACGGAAGCCCGACTGCATCAGCTGATCGGCGAACACCGCGGTAGCTCGCAAGCCGCATTTGCGGAAAGATATGTTGATCAGCTTGGAGATTTCTTTCTTCTTCAGCGTACGGTTGATTGCCGAGAAAGGCAGTCCCTTGGGAAGAATTTCAGAAAGAATCGCACGGCCAACGGTAGTCTCATGACGATTCACGGTTCTGATGAACTCGCCATGCGAGTCCTTCGGATATTCGGCAACGCGCACCGTGATTCTTGTGGTCAGCTCGACTTCCTTGTTGTCGTAGGCACGAATGACCTCGGACACGTCGGAGAACATCATGCCTTCACCCTTGGCATTGATTTTTTCACGCGTCGCGTAATAAAGGCCAAGAACGATATCTTGTGACGGAACGATGGACGGCTCGCCGTTAGAAGGGAACAGGATGTTGTTGGACGCGAGCATCAGCGTTCGGGCTTCCATCTGCGCTTCGATAGAGAGGGGTACATGGACCGCCATCTGGTCACCGTCGAAGTCAGCGTTGAAAGCTGCGCAGACCAGCGGATGCAGCTGTATCGCCTTGCCCTCGATGAGCACGGGCTCGAAAGCCTGAATGCCGAGGCGGTGCAGCGTCGGTGCGCGGTTCAGCATCACCGGGTGCTCGCGAATCACTTCTTCCAGAATGTCCCAGACCACCGGCTCCTGCATCTCGACCAGCTTCTTCGCAGCCTTGATCGTAGTCGCCAGGCCCATCAGTTCGAGCTTGTTGAAGATGAAGGGCTTGAACAGCTCCAGCGCCATCAGCTTGGGCAGACCGCACTGATGCAGCTTCAGCTGGGGGCCGACAACGATAACGGAACGACCGGAGTAGTCGACGCGCTTGCCCAGCAGGTTCTGACGGAAGCGTCCGCCCTTACCCTTGATCATCTCGGCCAGGGATTTCAGCGGACGCTTGTTCGCGCCAGTCATTGCCTTGCCGCGACGGCCGTTGTCCAGCAGCGAATCGACCGCCTCCTGCAGCATGCGCTTTTCATTGCGGGTGATGATCTCCGGCGCGCGCAGCTCCATCAATCGCTTGAGACGATTATTACGATTGATCACGCGACGATACAGATCATTCAGATCCGACGTAGCGAAACGACCGCCATCGAGTGGCACTAGCGGACGCAGCTCGGGCGGCAGCACCGGCAGCACTTCCATGATCATCCAGTCGGGCTTGATGCCCGAGCGCTGGAAGGCCTCAAGCACCTTCAGGCGCTTCGCGTATTTCTTTATCTTGGCTTCGGATTTGGACTCGCGCAGATCCGTGCGCAGCTGCTCGGCCTCACGGTCAATATCGATGGTGCGCAGCAGTTCACGAACACCTTCGGCGCCCATGTGCGCAACGAAATCATCGCCAAACTCTTCATACTTTGCCGCGTAATCGTCTTCCGACATGATCTGGCACTTCTTCAGCGGGGTCATGCCGGGATCGGTCACGACGTAGGCTTCGAAATACAGCACGCGCTCAATGTCGCGTAGCGTCATGTCGAGCACCATGCCCAGACGCGAAGGCAGCGACTTCAGGAACCAGATGTGCGCGACCGGCGACGCCAGTTCAATGTGGCCCATGCGCTCGCGGCGCACTTTGGCCAACGTCACTTCAACGCCGCACTTCTCGCAGATAACACCGCGATGCTTCAGGCGCTTGTACTTTCCGCACAGGCACTCGTAATCCTTGATCGGGCCGAAGATTTTTGCGCAAAACAAACCATCGCGTTCCGGTTTGAATGTACGGTAGTTAATGGTTTCCGGCTTTTTGACTTCGCCATAAGACCATGAACGGATTTTTTCCGGGGACGCGAGTCCAATCTTGATCGCGTCGAATTGTTCATTTTGCTGAACTTGCTTGAATAGATCGAGCAGTGCTTTCATGTATCACTCCACAGTGGCGTGAAAAATTAATCTTTGCGGATACCGCTCCGGCAAGCCGGAGCGGCTCAGGTCTTACTCGCGCTCGAGATCGATGTCGATACCCAGCGAACGGATTTCCTTCACCAGCACATTGAAGGATTCCGGCATGCCGGCATCGATCACGTGATCACCCTTGACAAGATTTTCATAGACCTTGGTGCGTCCGTTGACGTCATCGGACTTGACGGTCAGCAT
The DNA here is from genome assembly GCA_041174665.1 of Pseudomonadota bacterium. Classification (GTDB taxonomy): domain Bacteria; phylum Pseudomonadota; class Gammaproteobacteria; order Burkholderiales; family Burkholderiaceae_D; genus Pernthalerella. Next base: position 8,004 of record JBEDGK010000328.1, on the reverse strand, counting down.
CTCCTGCAACACGTAGGAAGCACCGTAGGCTTCGAGTGCCCACACCTCCATCTCGCCAAAACGCTGACCGCCGAACTGGGCCTTGCCACCCAGCGGCTGCTGGGTAACGAGCGAATACGGACCTGTAGAACGAGCGTGCATCTTGTCGTCGACCAGATGGTGCAGCTTGAGCACATGCATGTAACCCACCGTGACTGGGCGCTCAAACGCCTCGCCCGTACGGCCGTCGTACATCGTGACCTGGTTCTTCGACGGCGTCATGCCGAGGTTATCAGCGACCTCTTGGGGATAAGCGAGATCGAGCATGCGATGAATCTCGGATTCATAAGCGCCATCGAACACCGGGGTCGCAAACGGCACACCCTCTTTTAAATTCTCGGCCAGCGAAAGGATCTCGCCATCCGAGAACTTGTCTAGTTCCTCGGTGCGACCCGACTCGTTATAGATCTGCTTGAGGAACCCGCGAACTTCCGCTGCCTTTGATTGTGCTTTGAGCATCTCGCCAATACGCAATCCCAGACCTTTGGCCGCCCAGCCAAGGTGAACCTCCAGCACCTGGCCAACGTTCATTCGGGACGGAACGCCGAGCGGGTTGAGCACGATGTCCGCAGGCGTGCCGTCGGCCATGTACGGCATGTCTTCCACCGGGACGATACGCGACACCACGCCCTTGTTGCCGTGACGACCTGCCATTTTGTCGCCAGGCTGCAAGCGACGTTTCACTGCCAGGTAGACCTTGACCATCTTCTGCACACCCGGAGGCAGTTCGTCACCCTGCGTGAGTTTCTTGCGTTTTTCTTCGAAGGCGAGATCGAACTGGTGACGCTTCTCGGCGATCGATTCCTTGATCGCTTCCAGCGCTGCGGCCGCATCCTCGTCCGACGGACGAATGTCAAACCAGTGGTACTTTTCCAGATCGTCCAGATAGGCCTTGTCGATCTTGGCGCCTTTGGCCAGTTTCTTTGGGCCACCGTTGACGACTTTGCCGATCAGCATCTTTTCCAGACGCTGGAATGCATCGCCTTCAACGATACGCAACTGATCGTTTAGATCCAGACGATAACGCTTGAGTTCATCGTCGATGATTTGCTGGGCACGCTTGTCACGCTGTATGCCCTCACGAGTGAAGACCTGCACATCAATCACCGTGCCTATCATGCCGGAAGGCACGCGCAGCGACGTGTCTTTCACGTCGGAGGCTTTCTCGCCAAAGATCGCACGCAGCAGTTTCTCTTCCGGCGTCAGCTGCGTCTCGCCTTTCGGGGTGACCTTGCCGACCAAAACATCACCGGCTTCAACCTCGGCGCCTATGTAGACGATGCCAGATTCATCCAGACGAGCAAGCTGATTTTCAGCAAGGTTGGAGATATCACGCGTGATTTCTTCGGGTCCCAGCTTGGTGTCGCGAGCAACGACCGACAATTCCTCGATGTGAATCGAGGTGTAGCGATCATCAGCCACCACCTTTTCGGAGATCAGGATCGAATCCTCGAAGTTATAACCATTCCAAGGCATGAACGCGACCAACATGTTCTGGCCCAAGGCCAGTTCGCCAAGGTCAGTGGAAGCGCCATCAGCAATCACGTCACTCTTGGCGACACGGTCGCCCACCTTCACGATGGGGCGCTGGTTAATGTTGGTATTCTGGTTGGAGCGCGTGTACTTGATCAGGTTGTAGATATCAACACCGACCTCGCCAGCTTGCGCCTCATCGTCATTGACGCGAATCACGATACGGCCAGCATCAATGTAATCAACCACGCCGCCACGCAGCGCCTGCACTGTCGTGCCAGAGTCGACCGCCACAGTGCGCTCGACGCCCGTACCCACCAGAGCTTTTTCAGGACGCAGGCAAGGAACTGCCTGACGTTGCATGTTCGCACCCATCAGCGCACGGTTTGCATCATCGTGCTCAAGGAAGGGAATCAGCGAGGCCGCAACCGACACGATCTGGCCTGGCGCCACGTCCATGTACTGCACCCGCTCTGGCGATACGAGGATGGTTTCGCCGGCTTCGCGCGCAGACACCAGTTCATCGGACAACTTACCGTTTTTGTCGATGGTCGCGTTTGCCTGAGCGATGATGTAACGACCTTCTTCAATGGCCGACAAATAATCGATCTGGTCAGTGACCTTGCCGTCAATGACTTTGCGATAAGGCGTCTCGAGGAATCCATATTCATTCAATCGGGCATACAGCGCGAGAGAGTTGATCAGTCCAATGTTCGGGCCTTCGGGAGTCTCAATGGGACATACTCGGCCATAGTGCGTAGGATGCACGTCGCGGACCTCGAAGCCCGCACGCTCACGGGTAAGACCGCCCGGGCCCAGTGCCGAAACGCGACGCTTGTGCGTGATCTCCGACAGAGGGTTGGTCTGATCCATAAACTGGGACAACTGCGATGAGCCAAAAAATTCGCGAATTGCTGCGGAGATCGGCTTGGAGTTGATCAGGTCATGCGGCATCAGGTTATCTGCTTCGGCCTGGCCAAGACGCTCTTTCACGGCGCGCTCGACACGCACCAGACCGGCACGGAACTGGTTCTCTGCCAGCTCACCCACGCAGCGCACGCGACGGTTACCCAAATGATCGATATCATCCACCTCGCCGCGACCATTGCGCAGCTCGACCAGAATCTTGATAACGGCAAGGATGTCTTCATTTGACAGCGTCATCGTGCCAGTCAGCTCGTCGCGACCAACACGTCGATTGAATTTCATGCGGCCCACGGCTGACAGGTCGTAGCGGTCTTCGCTGTAAAACAACCCATTGAACAAAGCCTCGACCGAGTCTTCGGTCGGCGGCTCGCCAGGACGCATCATTCGGTAGATCGCGATACGTGCAGCCATCTGATCAGCCGTGTCATCGGTACGCAGCGTTTGCGAGATGTAGGCCCCCTGATCGAGATCATTCGTGTACAGCGCCTGAATCTTGGTGACTTTCGCGTCGCGCAGACGGCCGAGCAATTCATCGGTCAGCTCATCATTAGCGTTGGCAATCACCTCGCCAGTGTCAGGGTCGACAATATTCGTCGCCAGGACCCGACCTTGGAGGTAATCCTCAGGTACGGAAATGTGCTTGATGCCCGCTGCTTCGATGTCGCGAACATGTTTCGCATTCACGCGCTTATCTTTGGCAACCAGTACCTTGCCCGATTTGTCGGAAATATCGAAACGTGCGACCTCACCGCGCAGACGCTCAGCGACAAATTCCATCTCTGCACCTTCCGACCGCAGGGTGAAATTATCAAACACGAAGAAATTGGCGAGGATCTGCTCAGACGTCATTCCTATAGCTTTTAGCAGGATGGTGACCGGCATCTTGCGGCGACGGTCAACGCGGAAGTACAAGATGTCCTTCGGATCGAACTCGAAGTCCAGCCACGAACCGCGATAAGGAATAATACGTGCGGAGAACAGCAGCTTGCCCGAAGAGTGCGTCTTGCCTCGGTCGTGCTCAAAGAACACGCCGGGAGAGCGGTGCAGCTGTGAGACGATAACGCGCTCAGTACCGTTGATCACGAAAGAGCCGTTCACGGTCATCAGCGGCAGCTCGCCCATGTACACTTCCTGCTCCTTCATTTCCTTCACGACGGGCTTGGTCGGCGACTCCTTATCTAGAATTACCAGCCTCACCTTGGCGCGCAGAGGCGATGCATAGGTCAGACCGCGCTGCTGACATTCCTTGACGTCAAACGGTGGGTCGCCCAGCACATAGGACAGGAACTCGAGGCGCGCAAAGCCATTGTGCGAAACGATGGGGAAGATCGAGTGGAAAGCAGATTGCAGACCTTCGTTCTTGCGCGTTGTCGGGCCGGTGTCGGCCTGCAAAAAAGCTGTGTAAGACTCAAGCTGGGTGGCTAGCAGGTAAGGAACATTGTGAACGTTGGCGCGCTTTGCAAAAGACTTGCGAATACGCTTCTTCTCAGTGAATGAGTAGTGCATGAACACTCCGTGAGTGACAGGAAGGATAGAGAATTCAGGACTCGACAGCGCTCAATGCGTTTGCCTGTGAACCCTCAAGTCTTTGCCCTTCTGATACAACTTTGTACGACCGTCGATGATGGCGAATGTTGCAACCATTTACGGACCCCGCTGCAAAAATTCGAAGCACGAAAAGAGTCAATGCAGGGTCCCGTTTCGCAACGGGATCCCGCAGATTGACTCTGGCGCAGCACGCGCGGAAATCCGGACTACTTGAGCTCGGCCTTCGCGCCGGCTTCTTCCAGTTTTTTCTGCGCTGCCTCTGCGTCGGCCTTCGATACACCTTCCTTCACAGGTTTCGGTGCACCGTCGACCAGATCTTTCGCCTCTTTCAAGCCCAGACCGGTGATTTCGCGAACTGCCTTGATCACACCAACCTTGTTCGCGCCGACATCGGCCAGAACCACGGTGAACTCGGTCTGCTCTTCAGCAGCCGCTGCACCGCCGCCACCGCCAGCCGCAGGGCCAGCCACGGCCATTGCCGCTGCGGACACGCCAAACTTCTCTTCGAAAGCCTTGACCAGGTCATTGAGGTCCATGACGGACATTTGACCTACAGCTTCCAGGATGTCATCTTTAGTGATTGCCATTTGAAACTCCTAAATTTTCGGTAATTGCTTGAATGATCCGAACGAAAAACTGCTCCTGACACATTGCATTTGTCAGGCCGCTTCAGTTTCTTTCTTCGCTGCCAGCGCAGCCAGTGCACGGGCAAAGCCAGAGACCGGTGCCTGCATTACGCCCAGCAACTGGGCGATCAGGACTTCCTTGCTCGGGATATTTGCCAGGGCAGTGACTTCTGCCTTGTTCAGCGAATTACCTGCGTAGTTGCCCGCCTTGATGACCAGCTTGTCATTGCTCTTGGAAAAGTCATTGATGACTTTTGCGGCAGCGACTGCATCGTCCGAGATCGCATAGATCAACGGACCGGTCATTTCAGAGGCAAGTGACGAGAACGTCGTTCCTTCCACTGCGCGACGAGCGAGCGTATTTTTCAGTACTCGCAGGTAGACGCCGCTGGAACGCGCTTTCGCACGCAGTTCCGTCATGGGACCAACCTCAATGCCACGGTACTCGGCCAGCACGATGGTCTGCGCCGATGTAATCCTGGCGGAGACTTCGGCGACAACGGCCGCTTTGTCATTTCGATTGAGACTCACGTTCAACCTCCAAAAATGATGCTCGGCGCCTGCACAGCCAGGTGGCTGCCTGCCTCACATCGTTTCGAACACGGCGTCCGAAGTCAGGAGTTCTTGCGCACACGCGATGAAACGTGTGGCGGAGAGACTGCAAAACTTGTTCGGGCTCGCCATCTGCGTTGGGCGCCTCAGGAGTATTCCTTTGACTCATTAACCCTTGGCCACTTGCTGCTGCGACCTTAGGCCCAACGGTCTTTGATTGCCTGGAGCTTAAAAATCCGCCCCAGCCCAAAGAACTGCCCTGCGCCACAGGCGCAGGGTTTTATTTCTCACATCAACCGGCCAGCGACGTCTGATCGACGCGCACACCCGCACCCATGGTCGAGGACAGTGATACCTTGCGCAGGTACACACCTTTGCTCGATGCAGGCTTGGCTTTGTTCAGCGCATCAAGCAGCGCCAACAGGTTGGTCTTCAGATCAGCGTCGCCGAAAGACTTGCGACCGATCGTGGCGTGTACGATGCCCGCCTTGTCGGTCCGGTACTGCACCTGACCCGCTTTCGCGTTCTTGACCGCGGTCGCAACATCCGGCGTGACGGTACCCACCTTCGGGTTGGGCATCAGGCCGCGGGGGCCCAGCACCTGGCCCAGCGTACCCACGATACGCATGGTGTCCGGAGAGGCGATCACGACATCGAAAGGCATGTCGCCACCCTTGATGCGCTCAGCGAGGTCTTCCATACCAACGATATCGGCGCCGGCGGCTTTTGCCTCGTCGGCTTTGGCGCCAGTTGCGAATACGGCAACGCGCATGGTCTTGCCAGTACCGGCAGGCAGCACGACCGAACCCCGAACGACCTGATCGGATTTCTTTGCGTCGACGCCCAGTTGAATGGCAACGTCAATCGATTCATTGAACTTGGCGGTTGCCAGTTCTTTAACGAGAGCAATAGCGTTCTCAAAAGGATAGGGCTTCGTGCGATCGACCTTGGCCTTGACCGCCTTTGCGCGCTTAGACAACTTAGCCATTACAGACCCTCCACCGTGATACCCATTGAACGAGCGGAGCCGGCGATCGTGCGCACAGCTGCCTCCAGATCTGCTGCGGTCAGATCGGGCTTCTTCTGGGTTGCGATTTCTTCAGCCTGCTGGCGGGTGATCTTGCCAACCTTGTCCGTATGCGGCTTGGCCGAGCCCTTCTGTATACCGGCTGCTTTCTTGATCAGGATGGTCGCCGGCGGCGTCTTCATCACGAAAGTGAAAGACTTGTCCGCAAAGGCGGTGATCACGACCGGGATCGGCAGGCCAGGCTCGACGTTTTGAGTCTGCGCGTTGAACGCCTTGCAGAACTCCATGATATTCAGCCCGCGCTGACCCAACGCCGGGCCAATCGGAGGGGAGGGGTTTGCCTTACCAGCTGGCACTTGCAGCTTGATAAAGCCAATGATCTTCTTTGCCATGAGGGCTCCTGTTGGTGAGTGATAGCGCCCGTTCGACGGCTGCACAGCCGATTACTGAGGCTCCTCGGGTGTCATGCTGGTTACTGCCTATTTACCGCTGGTTTACTGCAAAATCATTTTTCCTGCTTGATGAACCAAACCGCATCAAGCTTTTTCCACCTGTCCGAATTCGAGCTCGACTGGGGTCGCACGACCAAAAATGGTCACTGATACACGCACGCGGGATTTCTCGTAGTTCACTTCTTCCACATTCCCATTGAAGTCGGTGAAAGGACCGTCTTTGATACGCACCAGCTCGCCCACTTCGTACAGCACCTTGGGGCGAGGCTTCTCCACGCCTTCCTGCATCTGGTGCATGATCTTGTCGACCTCGTGCGGAGGAATCGGCGTCGGCTTGTTCGACTTGCCGCCAATGAATCCGGTCACTTTGTTGGTGTTCTTTACCAAGTGCCAGGTATCGTCGGTCATTTCCATCTCGACGAGCACATAGCCCGGAAAGAAACGACGCTCGGTCACCGATTTCTGGCCATTTTTCATCTCTATGACTTCCTCGGTCGGCACGAGAATCTGACCAAATTTTTCTTCCATGCCCGCGCGAGCGATACGCTCGGTCAGCGCGCGCTGTACGCTCTTCTCCATACCTGAATACGCATGAACGACGTACCATTGCTTTTTGCCACCAGTGCTGGGGGAAGCCGACGCTGCGCTTTGTTGCGTGTTGTCCGTCATCTTTACCTCCAACCAAGGATCAGGTCGTACAGCACGACCTCCAGCAATTTGTCCGTGCCCCAGAGGAACAAGGCCATGATGAACACGAAGCCGAACACTACGCCAGTGATCTGCATCGCTTCTTTGCGTGAAGGCCAGACGACCTTTTTAGTTTCGCGAACAGATTCGCGCGCAAAACCGATGAAACTCTGTCCAATCGCCGAGGTCCATGCGGCGGCAACTGCCACCAGCAAACCCCCAACGAGCGCCGCCGCGCGTACCAGCGTTGTCTGGCCGGCTAGCGCATAAAAACCGATCACACCGGCGACAACTGCAATCAGAGCCACGCCAAGCTTGGCCTTGTCGGCCGAAGTCGTCACGGTCTCCACGGAATGATTCGACATTTGCTTTTACTTTCGGTGTCAGACACCTGATCCGGTGGCAGGGGCGGAGGGCCTCGAACCCCCAACCTACGGTTTTGGAGACCGTCACTCTGCCAATTGAGCTACGCCCCTGCGGAAACTTGGCAATCGATACTGCAAGTTACAAATGCGAAGCCCGCGCTCGCGCGCGGGCATCACATATACCTGTTTACTCGATGATCTTGGCGACGACACCGGCGCCGACAGTGCGGCCGCCTTCACGGATCGCAAAGCGTAGACCTTCTTCCATCGCGATCGGGTTGATCAGCTTGACCGTGATCGACACGTTA
>JBEDGK010000327.1:0-3516 GCA_041174665.1 Pseudomonadota bacterium | reverse complement strand
GTTTATTTGCGCACTGGCCGGAAAAAGCAGTGACGCTGTCATCGCATGAGACAGTGAAATCACCGGTAATCGTCATCGGTGCGGGCATCGCCGGCGCCAGCATCGCTCGCCAACTGGTGGCTCGGGGGCTGTCGGTAACGGTGATCGAGCAACAACGCCCCGCAGCTGGCGCTTCGGGCAATCCGGTAGCGGTAGTCAGACCGGAACCGGGAGGTGATGAGAATCCCATCGCGGCCTTTTCTGCGGCAGGTGTGATCTGGCTTGCGCAGTGGCTAGCCTTGTATGGTCGTCAGGTACCCCACGCATTCTGCGGTGCGCTGCGCATCACCCGCGATCAGCGTCGGCATGAAAAGCTCAGACAGCACGCGCAAACCATGCCGAAGGACTGGCTAGCAGAAATTGACATTGTGCAAGCGAGTGCGCTCTGTGGCCAGCAGCTCTCTGCTGATGCGTTTTTGCTGCCGAAAGCCGCCTGGGTCGCACCTGCAGAATTGGTAAAGGTAATGCTCGACCATCCGCTGATTACGCTCAAGACCGGTCTCCGGGCAGAGCGGTTGTCGCAAATCGAAGCGGGATGGCAGCTTCAGCTTTCGGATGGTAGTCAGATAGACGCGGCACGCGTCGTGCTGGCGGATGCTTTTGGTGTGCTCAGTCCCGTGCCGCTTGCCGTGGACAAGGCGCGCGGTCAGTTATCGTTGCTGGCAGCACGCAAAGGCCACGAGGTGAACATGATCGTTTGTCGCGATGGTTACATCACCCCGGCAGTGAACGGCATGCATACGATAGGGGCGACGATTCAATACGATGATGCAGAGGTGTCGGCAAGAGCCTCTGACGATAAAGAGAATGCTCAGCGCCTCGAGCGTTTACTACCGAGATTTGTGGATTCTTCAAAACAGCTGAATAGCGGTCGTGTTTCATGGCGATCAACAACTCAGGATCGCCTGCCACTAGTGGGCAAGATCGCTGAAGGTTTATATGCCAGTGTGGGGCATGGATCGCGCGGCATCGCCTGCGCACCGTTGTGCGCGGAGTTTCTCGCCTCGCTGATGCTCAATGAGCCACTACCAATAGGCAGCGAGTGGGTGTCGAGGCTTAATCCGCTGCGTTTTTGCTGACAGCGCGAGATGAGTAGATATCAGCCGAACAAGCGGGCTAGTTCAACGCCCGGGTCAGGCGCACGCATGAAGGCTTCACCGACCAGGAACGCATGTACGTCCGCATCGCGCATGCGCCTTACATCCTCGGTGCTGAGAATGCCGGATTCGGTGATTACCATTTTATCGGGAGTGATCCTCGGCAGCAGATCAAGGGTCGTATCCAGCGTAGTCTCGAAGGTGCGCAGATTACGATTATTAATGCCCAGCATGGCGGTCTTCAGGGTCAGCGCAACGTCTAGCTCCTCGGCATCATGTACCTCCACCAGCACGCCCATACCCAGCTCATGCGCACCGGCCTCTAGTTCTCGCATCAGTCCGTGATCAAGCGCGGCGACAATCAGTAGCACACAGTCTGCGCCCCAATGACGCGCCTGATAGATCTGATACGGATCGATCATGAAATCTTTGCGCAGCACCGGGATCGCACAGGCGGCACGTGCCTGCTTCAGGTAGTCAGGTGCGCCCTGAAAAAAATTCACATCGGTCAGTACGGATAGACACGCTGCGCCATGAGACGCATAGCTTGCAGCGATCTCGGCTGGCTGAAAATCTTCACGCAATACGCCTTTGGAGGGCGAGGCCTTTTTGATTTCAGCGATCACGCCAGCTTTGTTGGTAGCGATTATCTTGCGCAGGCTGTCCTCAAAGCCTCGCAGCTCGCGGCGTGATTCATGATCGGATTCGACATCACGCCGCAGGCTGGCCAGGTCCTGATGTTTTTTTGCTGCGCTGACTTCATCGGCTTTAACGTCGAGAATTTTTTTCAGGATATCGGACATGGTAGCGTGCGGATGATGTGTGCTGGTATGGTTTGCTGATGGTGTTCTCTGTCACGCGAATTGCCGGGTAAAGCGAGCGAACTGATCGAGTTTGGCGCGCGCTTTGCCCGAGGCGATCGCTTCTCTGGCACGGTCAACACCATCGGTGATATCTCTGGCAACGCCGGACGCATACAGGGCGGTACCGGCATTGAGTATCACGATGTCACGTGCCGGACCGGTCTGGTTGTCCAGTGCCTCATGGATGCGCGATACGGACTCTGTCGGGCCGTTGACTCGCAGGTTGCGGCTCGAAGTCATTTGCAGGCCGAAGTCTTCAGGATGGATATCGTACTCGCGGATTTCACCGTTCACCAGTTCGCCCACCATGGTTGCTGCGCCGAGCGATACCTCATCCATGTTGTCACGCGCCCAGACGACCACCGCATGTTGTGCGCCGAGTAGCTTCAGCACGCGTGCCTGTATGCCGACCAGATCTGGATGGAATACGCCCATCATGATATTCGGCGCACAGGCCGGATTGGTCAGCGGGCCCAGAATGTTGAAAATGGTGCGCACGCCCAGCTCTTTGCGCACCGGCGCCGCATGCTTCATCGCCGCATGATGGTTCGGTGCGAACATGAATCCGACGCCGGTTTCTTGGATCGATTGCGCAACCTGTTCGGGCTTGAGGTTGATGTTCACGCCCAGCGCTTCCAGCGCGTCCGCACTACCTGACGAGGAAGAGACGCTGCGGCCACCGTGTTTGGCGACGCGCGCACCGGCCGCCGCGACCACAAACATTGATGCGGTAGAGATGTTAAAGGTATTCGCACCATCGCCACCCGTACCAACGATATCGACCAGATGATCGGCATCGGGCACATCGACCTTGGTCGCGAATTCGCGCATCACCTGTGCGGCTGCAGCGATCTCGCCAATCGTTTCTTTTTTCACGCGCAGACCCATGGTCAGCGCGGCGATCATGACCGGTGACATTTCGCCGCCCATGATCTGGCGGAACAGATGAAGCATTTCGTCGTGAAAAATCTCGCGTTGCTCGATACAGCGCAGCAGCGCCTGTTGCGGTGTTAGCGTCATGGGGATCTCTGCAATCAACTCGTCAGAAAATTCTTCAGCAAGGCGTGGCCATGCTCGGAGAGGATGGATTCAGGGTGAAACTGTACGCCCTCAATCGCATACTCTTTGTGGCGTACACCCATGATCTCGCCATCATCGGTCCATGCAGTGACCTCTAGGCAATCTGGCAGCGATTCGCGCTCGATCGCCAGCGAGTGATAGCGGATGATGGTGTAAGGCGAAGGTAGATCTTTGAACACGCCGATGCCCGTATGCTGTATCGGCGAGGTCTTGCCATGCATGACTTCTTTCGCGCGTATGACCTTGCCACCGAATGCCGCACCTATACTCTGATGACCAAGGCAAACACCAAGGATGGGTAACTTGCTGGCGAAATGCTGAAGCACAGGGACGGACACACCCGCCTCATGCGGCGTGCAGGGGCCGGGCGAGATGCAGATGCGCGCCGGGTTGAGCTTTTCTATTTGCTCAAGCGTGATCTCGTCGTTTCGGTAGGT
>JBEDGK010000326.1:0-2699 GCA_041174665.1 Pseudomonadota bacterium | reverse complement strand
ACAATGCCACCATACGAATGAATCGCGTCCAGCATTTCTTTGGGCGGCGCACGCAGTGAGGAGATGATGACGGGTACACGGTGCTTGACGCAGACTTCAACATCATGCGCGAGTCGGTCGTTTGACTGATGCACGATCTGATTCACTGCAATCGGCCCGATTACTGCTTCGGGATGAGCGGCACGATGATCCGCCAGCGCTTGTTCGATTTGCTGTAACCATTGCTCAAGCATTTCTGCGGGCCGCGCATTCAGCGCCGGAAACGAACCGACAATACCGGCTTTGCACTGCGCAATCACAAGCGCCGGGCAGCTGGCGATAAACAAGGGCGCGCCAATCACTGGCAAACTTAGGTGCTGCAGGGCGGCGGGCAAGGCCATAGGTTGTCTCCGGCTCGTAGGATTTGCCCAATTGTAGGCCACGTCGTTCTTCTGTTGGGCGCTTTACCAGTTTCTCCTGCCAGGCCGTGAAGAGTGGTTCGATCATAGTGCGAATGATGGCCGGATAAGACCCAGTATCTCTTATTGAGCCGTTATCTTGCGGGCTCGAGAAGCGGCCTTCTTGGCCAGTCCGTCGAAGAAAGCCGGCAGGCTGAAGATGCCGGGTCGGCTTTGACCCGACTCTTCCAGTTGCGCCTTGGCGAGATAAGCACCGACAGATTCGGACAGGTCCCGGCTTCCTCGGCAGAGTTTCATGAGCTTGTCTGTTCGCTCGGGGTTCGATCTCAACCAGATGACGACCTCCTCTAGCGACAAAGGCGACCGAGGGGTATCGACCATGCGCTTGAACAATTCGCCCAGCAAGGGTGTCCACGTGTGCTCGATAGCGCCATTCAACCATTTCAGCGGTATGTCCTTATGCAGGAGGTAGCCGGGTGCATGAGAGAGCAGCAGACGAATTTTCTGTTCCGCCTCACGCTTCGAGGCAAGCGCTACGAAGCCTAGTGACATGTCGGGCATCACAGTATGATGATCGGCTACCTGGATGCGCGGACCCCAACGATCAATGAGCCGCTCGACCGACGCGGCAGAACCATGGTGAATTTTTGCAAACAGCGCGCGGATTGCCTGAGCGCTGATTTCCTGATGAGCTGATTGATGGGTAGTATCTGAGCGTAGCTTGATTCGCGGTTCAGTGTGGCCCGCCAGCAGCACCTTGCTAATCTCGGTGCAGTCATTTCCCACCAAGGACACGTGCTCACCACTCAGGTCGCGCATCAGGTTCCAGCAGTCCCTTGCTGATAGAGGTGCAGAACCTTGGCGTTTGCGCTGGCCCTGATCTTTCACCAACGCGCTCAGGCTGGTGTTGAAATCTTCCGTAAATACGCTTTTCTTGCCTGAGCCGAAGACGTAGCTGCCCCCGGTTTTTTTTGCAGCATCCCTGAATACACCAGATCCACAGGCACCGTAAATTATGGTGTCGACAAAACCTGTACTCAGCTCGCCGTCGTTCATGACAGTTGCTCGCAGGGCGGCATCGAATAGATCAGTGGGGAAGACCAGCTTGCCACCAGCAGCCGTTATCATGTGAGCGGTTGCTGTCGCACTATCGGTTTGCCCAGATCGCAGCTGCGATTCTTCGACACCCATGCACTCTTGCATGAATCGGTCGACGCTGGCGTCGGCAGGTGCAACGCCGACCCACCCATGCAGCAGCGCGACCTTGATGGTCGAGGCCACGACTTTTCCGTTCGTATGCCAGCCTGCGTTCATGCGATGCAGGCTGGCCAGTTTTTCTCCCGAATTCTGGCCCGGTAGATCTTCTACAAAAAGTATGTCGGCATGTACCCCGGCCTGAGAACATTCTTGCGTGAATCTTTTATGGGAGTTCTCAAACTCGACGCGACTGGTGATCAACAGAAAATCCAGCGCAGTCGTTGCGCCGGAATCATCGGCGAGAGATGCGATGCTAGCACTTGGCTCGACGTGTGCGAGTCGCGGGGAAAAAGCAGGGAGCTGCGGACCAACAGGGATAGACATCGGCGCCTCTAGATAGTGGGCTTACCGATGCTCTGTGTTTTCGATGTCAGGATTGTTCGGTCATAGTATCAAGCAAATCAACTATGTTTGTTCGGCAACACACCGTCTGAAGCGAGCTGGGGTTGGTTGCCGCGCCAAGGTCTTGTTAAGCGTAGCTCCGCGCGTCCTCGATCACCTTGCCGTCATTCTGCAGGCTGCCAAGCGCTTGCAGCTTCACATTGCCGCGCAGTTTAGTGACGTCACGAATTGAGGCGATGATGGCGTCGACCTCCGACAGTGCGGTATCTGGATGATCAACCTCGCAGTGCAGGGTCATTTCGTCATTCCCCATTTCGCCCGACACGACGAGTCGAGCTTTTCTGATGATGGGATGGCGTTTAGCGATATCCGCGATTTGCGATGGATGCACGAACATTGCGCGCACTTTGGTGGTCTGATCGGCGCGTCCCATCCAACCTTTGATGCGGGCGTTGGTGCGTCCGCACGGCGACACACCGGACAGCACCGCGGACATATCACCTGTGGCGAAGCGGATCAGCGGGTAATCTGGATTGAACGAGGTGATCACAATCTCACCGACCTCGCCATCCGCTACGGGATCACCCGTACCCGGGCGCACGATCTCGAGCAGCAGTGTCTCGTCGAGTAGCATGCCCGGATTAAGTTTGCCGTCAGTCAGTGTTTCATAGGCGATGTTGCCGATGTCTGCCGAGCCATAGG
>JBEDGK010000325.1:0-5876 GCA_041174665.1 Pseudomonadota bacterium | reverse complement strand
GGCCAGAAGGCCGACGCCTGAATTCGTTACGCGAAACATCTTCGCTTGATCAGAACAGGTGGCGCAGTCCGAAATTGAATGCTTTTTCGCCGGTGCCCGGATCGGAGTTGTTCCCGACGGTATAGTCCGCTGCGCTGTCATTGTTGATTCGCCCCCAAGCCGCATACAAATTGGTACGCTTGGAGAAAGCATAGGTATAGCCAAGCGCTATTTGGTTGGCATCCTCGTTGGATACGTTACGAACATCTTTGTTGATATACGAAGCAATAAAGGTGTGTTTTCCAAACGGTATCTGAGTACCTATCAGGTAATCATTGCTCTTGACCCCGCCAAAGTCGGTATCCGTGACGCCTGCAAAAATTTTTGCGACCTTCAGATCGTAATTAGCAGCCAGGAACCAATCTTTGCGCTTGGCTCTGTAGGTAACCGTTGCAGGAATCGTGGTTGTGTTAACAACTTTCTCGATCCAGTCGTTGTATGCGAGTGCTACTTTCAGACCACCCTCACTGTAGTTGATGGCGGCGGATCTTTCTTGTCCTTTGGATGAGTTGTCCACTGCCTCGCCAAAACCATAAGCGACCTCCGTCGAGAAGCCAGCGAATAAGGGAGAGGTGTATTTGATAGTGTTGTTCATCCGGACGCCACCAGTAGGCATCAGATTCTGTGCTGCGCCTGCCATACCTGCTGCAAAAGGGTCAGCGACCATCAGCGTGTTGAAAAGTGGGACGTACTGGCGACCGAGCGTCAGCGTACCCAAGTCGCTCCGCAGACCCACAAAACTCTGGCGCGCAAATGCAGTGTTCGCCTGGTTGAATCCACCAGCATCTGCGGCGATCCCTGTCTCGAGAACGAAAAAGGCCTTCATGCCATCGCCGAGATCTTCGGTCCCTTTGAAACCGAGACGCGTGCCCGACTGAACGCCGCTGGTCAGTTTTTTGACCGGGGTAACTTTTGTCGCGGCCGAAGGGATCGCCCCACTTTCAGCGACAAACCCCATATCGGCAACCCCGTAAATCTCTACCGCCGACTGCGCATGTGCAACAGCGACAGACGCGCCAGCCAATGCCAGCGCAATGAATAGCTTTTTCATTTTTCGCATCCCCACATCGAAGTTTTATTGAGAATCCGCACAGGTCGGATGGGTCAACAATAATTTCTAAAATGGAAACGCCGTGAAGATCGGTGAGTTGCGGACAAATGCCTTGGACAAAATGAATTCCCGCCAGACCTGTTGTTGTTTTATTCACACCATTCGCCGTTGACGCTGCCATCCCTCACAGCGCAAAGTTAAGTTTTAAATTTGACAATACTGGCGAGCACCTTGTTGTAGTTGGCGGTTCGAAGATCCGATAGGCCCGAGCGGCGATGCCTTTCTCGTTTAACGGCAAAGATCACTTCAGCTGTCCCGAACTTCATGCAATGGCCTCGCTGGTCTGAACTCATGGCGAATCGCGAGGAATTACTGATCATCCGTGCGGCCCGTTCCGGCAAGCCGGTCGCGCAGCTTGCGTTGGGGAAGCGTTATTTGTTTGGTGGTTCTGGGCTTCCGCAGAGTCATGCGACTGCGTTGCACTGGTTGGAGAAGGCGGCCGAGAACAACCAGCCCGATGCGTGGATGCTTATAGGCACGCATGTGCCTTTCGAGGTTGCGCAACAGTCTGATCATCCGTTGAGAGTGGCATTCTGGTACGAGCGTGCATTCGACGGCGGCATTCCAAAGGCCGGACTGGTTCTGGCGATGCTCGTGTTCGCGTGCTGGAATCAGGCGGATCATTCATTAAGACAAAAAGCAATGCGGGCATTGCGAGCGGCTGCGGAGGCCGGACTTTCAGACGCACAGTGGCTGCTTGCGCAGAGGCTGGGCATTGGTGGCGCTGTCGCCGCATCAGTGGCTAATGCATCACTGGTGACCTCTGGGGTGCAGGTCGATGCTGCTATCGAATGGGCTACCCGAGCAGCGAAGGGCGGCGTCGTTGAAGCGCAGCGAGCACTGGCTGACTATGCATGGGCGACGAACGATCACCTGAAATTTTTGTTCTGGGCACTCCCGCTGGCGCAAGAGATCGATCGTCGCTTCGCCGAGCATCCTGGGCGCAAGACCAATCGGCTGAGCTATGAGCTTGATCTGCTCGGTCGCTGCGCACAGGCTTTGCTGGCGACCTCTGACCCCAACAGCCGATTGATAGAAAAATACCTTCGAACGGCAGCCGAGGGTGGGCGTAGCGCCGCTCAGCTGTCATATGGCTTGTGGATAGCACGGATGGACAAGAGCGGCGCGCGGATCCCTGCGATTCCCGGCGTTGCGCATTACAAGAAAGCGATACGCTGGCTGTCCATGGCGGCGGAGCAGGGCGAAGCACATGCCTGGTACGCAATGTCCCGTATTTTTCTCAAGCCTGAGTTTTCACGCAGAAGCGTGGAAGAGGCGCGCCGCTATCTGGAGCTCGCCGCGACGGGCGGCCATGTACGCGCACAGGTCGAGCTCGGCATCGTCGCTTGGCGCAACCGGCGCGTCGATCCGCGCGCCGATATCAAAGCGGTGTACTGGCTACTCAAGGCCGCAGGCCAGGGAGACAAGGAGGCAAAAAAACTGCTCGACAAGATTCTTCCGCCGATACGCAAGGCGGATTGGGCACACACCGCGAAGGCCATCTTCACTCGCGACATGGCGAACCAGTACCCTTTCTTGGCGGCGAGGGTTGAACTTGGCTACTGGTTCGGATTGACGCGCGCAGAGGCCTTGCTGATCGATATACAGGCGGCAGACCATGGGCATTGTCTCGAGATCGATATACGGCACGAACATCCTCGCAGCCGAAGGCGTCTGATCCCCGTGCTCACCGGAGAGCAAAGACAGGCCTTGGATCGCGCAGCGCGAATATTCGATACGGTCGATGGATCGCCGGTGGGCGCTGAAGGTAACTATCGTCAGCGGCTATATCGCTTCCGAAGCCTGATGAGCGGACGACGCGAAGCGGCGCGAATCTCCGCCTGACGCTCGGGCATCGTTGTCGTATTGTTTGATCTCGTGCTCACCCGTTATGGGATCTCGATCAGAGATCGATGCTTCCCTCGAACACGCTGACGGCAGGTCCAGTGAGCAGTACCGGCGAGTTACCCCCCGCCCAGGCGATCGACAAGTTACCGCCGCGAGTAGAGACGCCGACCGGGGACTCCAGCAAACCCAGCAAGATGCCAGACACCACGGCTGCGCAGGCACCCGTGCCGCAGGACAGCGTCTCTCCAGCGCCGCGTTCGAATACGCGCAGCCGAAGCTGATGCCGATCGACGATCTGCATGAAACCCGCATTGACCCGTTTAGGGAATCGCGGATGTGCTTCTATCGCCGGACCCTCGGATTCCACTGGTGCAGTATCAACGTCGGCGACGACTTGCACCGCATGCGGATTACCCATCGATACCACCACGATTTGTCTCAGCTGACCCTTGACGTCAAGCGGCCACACGGAGGCTAAATGCTCGTGCGCAGCAGTGAGTCCGGCAGCGTCAAAAGGCACCACCTGAATGTCCAGCCCAGGAGCGCCCATGTCGACTGTGATGCGCCCATCATCTTCCAGTCTTGGCGCGATGACGCCCGACATGGTCTCAACGCGGATATCGCGGCGGTCCGTCAGCCCTTTGTCCACCACAAATTTGACGAAGGCGCGCGCGCCATTGCCGCATTGTTCGACCTCGCCGCCATCCGAATTGAATATGCGGTAGCGAAAATCAACAGCGCTGCTGCCCGGCTTCTCCACGACCAGGATCTGGTCAGCCCCAATGCCGAAGCGACGATCTGCGATGGCGCGCCACTGAGCAGCGGTAAGGTTCACAGATTGGTTAATAGCATCGATCACCACAAAATCATTGCCGGCACCGTGCATTTTCGTAAATTTGAGTTTCATTCGGAGAAAAGGTCTTTAGCTGCGCCATGAAACGCAACAGTGAAGCATGAACTATGCTGGCCCGGCTATGTGTACCCAAGCCGCCTCATGACGTCGCAGATTAAAGGTTATTTTGGGTAATCATACAGTCGCGGCATGCCTTCGGGCCGGGTCTTGAATCGCTTGTGAGACCAGAAGTACTCTGCTGGCGCCTCTTTGATGCGTTCTTCGATAAAGGCATTCATGCGCCGAGTTGCCTCTTCAATACTCGTACCTGGGTAGTCCTCCCATGGCGGGTAGAAGCGCACTTCCCAGCCGCGATAGCCTGGCAGGAAGCGCGTGATCACTGGAATCACCTGACCCTCTGTGGCAGCCGCCAGTCGCGCGGGTGCTGTCAGTGTTGCTGCCGGAATGCCAAAGAAAGGTACGAACACGGATTCTTTGCGGCCGAAATCCATGTCGGGCAGCATCAGAAATGGACGGCCGCTTCGCATCGCGCGGATGATGGGCTTGATGCCGGCCTCGCGCGCCAGCAAGTTGCGTTCGTCGGTAGTGAAGCGTAACCGGCCTTTGCGCAAGGCTTCATCAAAAATCTCGCTCCGCTGACGCGTATAGATCGAACACGCAGGTCCTGCCAGGGTGATCGCCACCCCCGCGACTTCAAGGCAAACAAAGTGCGGACACAGGAAGATGGTGGGTTGCTCCTGGGCGGCTTTGGTCGGCACGGCAGGAGTTACCTTGATCAGTCGCTTCAGTCGCCATACGGGCGCCCACCAGAGAAT
This sequence comes from Pseudomonadota bacterium, assembly GCA_041174665.1. GTDB lineage: Bacteria > Pseudomonadota > Gammaproteobacteria > Burkholderiales > Burkholderiaceae_D > Pernthalerella. Next base: position 1,210 of record JBEDGK010000325.1, on the reverse strand, counting down.
CCCTCTCTCCAGCACGCTGCGTGCATAGCCCTGGAAATGTGCTCGGGCGATATCTTTGCGCTGCGACTCCGTCATTTTCGGAAAGCAGAGCCGAAGATTGGTCAGCGCAATCTCGCGTCGAGTGCGAATCGCAACGAACAGTATGCTGCCAATCAGTTTGCCCACTCTGCCAAGCACGGGCAGCGGCAGCCACTGCAGCAGCCACATCACGCCCAGTAGCAGTCGCATGCTCACGCGGCGGCTCCCTGTGCAGGTGGGTGGCCCTTGTAGCGGTTATAGCTCCAGAAGTACTGTGAAGGACAACGCGCGATCAGGGATTCCATCGCCGTGTTGATGGCTCGCGCTTGCTGCTCGGGCGTGCCAGAGAGTTCGTGCTCGAACGCCACGAAATGCACCGCATAGCCGGCACCCTGCGGCAGTCGTTCAGCGTAAGAGAGCACCAGCGGCGCGCCGCTCACGTGGGCGAGCTTTGCGGGCAGGGTCATCGTGTATGCCAGCTGGCCAAAAAAGTCGGCCCACACGCCCTCGCCTGCGCCAGGAACCTGATCCGGCAGCAGGCCTATGCATCCACCCTCGCGCAAAGTGCGAAGCAAAACCCGCACGCCTGAGAGGGTGGCTGGCGCGAGACGCAGATCACCGCGCCCTCGTGCCTGCGAGAGCAGTGGTTGTAGTACTGCCATTCGCGGTGGGCGATACAGTGCCGTGAGCGGTACCCGGCTGGCGATCACCTGCGCGATGATTTCAAAACAACCGAGGTGCGGCGTCAGAAAGACCACGCCTTTGCCCTGATCAATGGCTTGCTGTGCCACGTCCCAATCATGGACCTGAGCCGATCCGAGAACGCGCGAGGGATCGCCGCACCAGACAAAAGGTAATTCGAGCAGACTCTTGCCTGCTTCCGAAATCGCCCTGCGATGCTCGTTGTAAAAGCCAGCGCGCTGCAGATGCGTGTTCATCCGCCGCCGGTATGTAGGCGAACACGCGTAGACGATCCAGCCCGAGACGCTGCCCAGCGCGTGCATCATTGGCAGTGGCAACCAAGAGAAAATTTGGAAAAGACGGAGCAGCATCCGGAGAGGAAGAAAGAACTTTTGCTGAATTCTGGCAAGACGCGTAAAATAGCACGAAGTTTTCACCGCCGAGTTAATCAGACAACTTGCGAGGCGGTCTACAAATTTCGCTAAAGCGTCGCAGGCTCACTGGGTTGACC
>JBEDGK010000324.1:0-3213 GCA_041174665.1 Pseudomonadota bacterium | reverse complement strand
GTTGTATCAATCGCTGATCTCGCGCGTACCGGTCGATCCTCTGACTAACCGCGAGGCCGATATCACGATTGATGATGCCTATCAGATTCAGCTGCGCATGATCGAACGTCAGCTGCAGGATGGACAGATTGTGGTCGGCAAAAAAATCGGTGTCACCAGCAAGGTCGTGATGGATATGCTCGGCGTGAATCAGCCCGACTTCGGTCACCTGCTCTCTGGCATGGTGTTCAATGAAGGTGAAGCGGTGGATACCAGCAAAATGATCGCTCCCAAAGCGGAAGCTGAAGTGGCATTTGTACTGGCGCGTGACCTCACCGGTCCCGGCGTTACGGCCGCCGATGTTCTGCGTGCCACCGATTGCGTGATGCCCTGCTTCGAAATCGTTGATTCGCGCATCAAGGACTGGAAGATCAAGATTCAGGACACGGTTGCAGACAATGCCTCCTGCGGCGTATTCACACTGGGTGGCACGCGCAAGAGCCCGCGCGATCTCGACCTCGCACTGGCTGGCATGGTGCTGGACAAGAACGGCGAAATCATCAGCACCTCCTGCGGCGCCTCGGTGCAAGGTTCACCCGTAAACGCAGTGGCCTGGCTCGCGAACACGCTGGGCCGTCTGGGCATTTCATTGAAAGCGGGCGACGTGATTCTGTCCGGCTCGCAATCGCCACTGGTACCCGTGAAGGCGGGTGACAGCCTGCACTGCTCGGTCGGTGGACTGGGCAGTACCTCGGTGCGTTTCATCTGATCGGAGACATTCATGCAACTCGACCAAGCCACGATAGAAAAACTCGCCGCACATCTGGAATCCGCCGAACTCGAAGCACGCGATGTGCTGAAGATCACGGATGACTATCCCCAGATGGATTGGGATGACGCGTACACGATTCAGGACACGATACGCAAACGTAAGGAAGCGCGCGGCCACAAGACCGCCGGACTGAAAGCCGGGCTCACCTCATTTGCGAAGATGAAGCAAATGGGGGTGGATGTGCCCTGCTTCGGATTTGTCAGCGATTACATGGCGCGCCCGGATGGGAGTGACATCAAAATGTCCGAGCTGATTCACCCAAAAGTGGAAGCGGAGATCTGTGTCGTTACCAAGGCGCCACTGAAAGGCCCGGGCTGCCACGTAGGTGCCGTGATGGCAGCGATTGATTTCGTCTTGCCCGCAGTGGAAATCATCGACAGTCGCTACCGAGATTTCAAATTTGATCTCAAGAGTGTGGTGGCAGATAACACCTCCGCGTCACGTTTCGTGATTGGCGGACGCTCGCGTAATGTCGAAGAGCTCGATCTGCGCACGCTGGGCGTGGTGCTGGAAAAGAATGGACAAGTGATGGCCATGGCAGCCGGCGCTGCGGTGCTCGGCCATCCTGCCGCTGCGATCGCGATGATGGCGAATCACCTCGGCGCGCGTGGTCAGGAAATCCCGGCTGGTACTTTCATCATGACGGGCGGTGTCACCGAAGCCATTCCCGTGCAGGCGGGCGACAACATTCTGGTGCGTTTCCAGGATCTAGGCTCGGTGTCCATGCGCTTTGTCGACTGATACGAAGTCATGAGCGCGCCCCATCATCCGACCGCAGTCACGGTCCTGGTGACCCGGCGTATCAAGCCGGGCCACGAAGCCGCGTTCGAATCGCTGATGGGAAACATGATGGCCGCCGCCAAAGAGTTCAACGGTCATCTTGGCAGCCAGTTGGTCAAGCCAACTGCCGAAGAACCCGGCTTGTATCAGGTGGTATTCGCCTTCGATAGCGATGTGCATCTACAGGCATGGCAATCCTCTCCCGCGCGCTCTTTGGGTCTTGCCGCGATTGAGCCACTGGCCGAAGGCCCGGCGCAGATGCGACAGGTGATAGGCATGGCGCACTGGTTCATCACCGGCACACAGCAAACACCACCACCACGCTGGAAAGTCGCCATCACGACCTGGCTGGGGATTTTTCCGACGGTGCTGCTGCTGTTCACTTTGCTCGGCGATGTGTTGGCGCCCTGGCCGCTGGTGCCGCGCGTGATGCTGCTGACGATGCTGGTGGTGCTGATCATGACTTGGGTAGTCGCACCGCAGATGACGCGGTGGATGAAGCCGTGGTTGCATTCGTGAGCTTTAAACGCAATACAAGGAACCCAATGGATCTGCAACTCGAAGGACACACCGCACTGGTCACCGGCTCCACTGCCGGCATTGGCTATGCGATTGCGCACGCGCTTGCAGCAGAAGGAGCGCGGGTCACGATCAATGGTCGTAGTGCGAACAACGTGAATGTCGCCGTCAAGCGTCTGCAAGCCGCCCTGCCCGATGCTCGCATCGCTGGCGTTGCAGCAGACGCCAGCAACGCGGAAGGCTGTCAGCAACTGATTGATACACTCGGCGAAGTCGATATTCTGGTCAACAATCTCGGCATCTTCGACCCCAAAGCGTTTGAGTCAATTCCCGATGCCGACTGGACGCGATTCTTCGAAACCAATGTGATGAGCGGCGTGCGTTTGTCACGCGCTTTCCTGCCCGGCATGAAAGCGCGCAATCGTGGTCGCATCATTTTCATCTCGAGCGAATCCGGCATCTGCCCGCCCGCAGAGATGGTGCATTACGGTATGACCAAATCCGCACAGCTATCGGTGTCGCGCGCACTGGCCGAGACCTGTGCAGGTACTGCTGTCACGGTCAACAGCGTACTGCCTGGTCCGACGCTGACCGAGGGCGCAAAAGATTTTTTCGACAAGCTCGCTGTACAGCAAGGCGTCAGCTTTGAAGCAGCGGCGGCCGCATTCTTTGCGAATGCCCGCCCGACCTCATTGCTGCGTCGCTTTATCGAACCGAAGGAAGTGGCGGCTATGGTCGCCTATGTATGCAGCCCGCTGTCCGCGGCGACCAACGGCGCGGCATTGCGCGTCGATGGTGGCGTCGTGCGCAGTCTGATTTAACGTTGTACGAATCGATTCTTTTCAGGAGTGACGACATGAGCAAGAAAATCAAATGCGCACTGATCGGCCCCGGCAATATCGGCACCGACCTGCTCGCCAAACTGCAGCGCTCACCGGTACTTGAACCGGTATGGATGGTCGGTATCGACCCGGAATCGGATGGCTTGAAGCGCGCGCGCGAAATGGGGCTGAAGACGACCGCTGAAGGCGTCGACGGCCTGCTGCCGCATGTGATCGCCGACGGCGTGCAAATCGCGTTTGATGCGACCTCAGCCTATGTAC
>JBEDGK010000323.1:0-5777 GCA_041174665.1 Pseudomonadota bacterium | reverse complement strand
GATCGCTATCCTTCGCAACTCTCCGGCGGGCAGCGTCAGCGCATCGCGCTCGCGCGCGCGCTGGCCGTCGAGCCGCGCGTGCTGCTACTCGACGAACCTTTTGGTGCGCTGGATGCGAAAGTGCGCAAGGAATTGCGTCGCTGGCTGCGCCGTCTGCATGATGAATTGCATGTGACCAGCATCTTCGTGACCCATGATCAGGAAGAAGCGCTCGAAGTCGCTGATCGCGTGGTGCTGATGAACAAAGGTCGGGTAGAGCAGGTCGGCGCGCCGGCCGAGGTCTACAACCAGCCAGCCTCACCGTTTGTCTATGGTTTTCTCGGTAATGTGAACCTTTTCCACGGTCGTGTGAACGAAGGCGTGATGGCTGCAGCGGGCGCATCGCTGCCGGTCCCTGATCATGATCATGCGCAGGACGCTGCTGGCATCGCCTATGTGCGACCGCATGAGTTGGAAGTCGAGCCGTTTGTGCCGGGCGCGCAGGGCATCGTTGCCGAACTCAAGCGCGTGCATGCGATCGGGCCGCTAGCGCAGCTGGAGCTTCAGCGCGGCGATGACCGCAGCCTGATCGAGGCCCAGCTGCCGGCAGATCATTTCGCGCGGCTGAATTTGCAGCAAGGCGCCAAAGTTTTGGTTCGTCCAAAGCGTGTGCGGGTGTTTCTACAAGACGCCGCCTGAGGAGAAAGTCAGTGAATTTCCAGCAGCTGCGCTCGGTGCGCGAAACCGTCCGTCAGAGTTTCAGTCTGACCGAGGTCGCGAATGTCTTGTTCACCTCGCAGCCGGGTGTCAGCCGGCAGATCCGCGAACTGGAGGAAGAGCTCGGCATTGACATCTTCGAGCGAAATGGCAAGCGGCTGACCGGACTGACCGAACCCGGCAAAGAGGTGTTGCACATCATTGAACGTCTGCTGCTTGAGGCAGAAAACCTGCAACGTGCTGGCGAAACCTATGCCGGCAAGGATTCCGGTACCTTGTCTGTCGCTGCAACGCATACACAGACGCGCTATGTGCTGCCACGCGCCGTGCAGCATTTTCGTACGACCTATCCTCATGTGCGCATCGCGCTGCAGCAGAGCGCGCCCGAGCATATCGCTGAATGGGTCTTGTCCGGAAAGGCCGATATCGGCATCGCGACCGAGGGTTTGTCGCGCTTCGATGAGCTAGTCTCTTTCCCTTGCTACCAATGGCATCACGTGATCGTCGTGCCGGAGGCGCACCCGCTACTGAAAATCAAGCAAGTGACACTCGATCATCTGGCGACCTACCCGCTGATCACCTATGACAAAGGTTTCACAGGTCGCAGTCATATCGATGAAGCGTTTCGTGATAAAGGCATCGAACCCGACATCGTGCTGACCGCAATGGATTCAGACGTGATTCAGCAATATGTATCGCTGGGTCTGGGGGTCGGTATCGTCGCATCGATGGCGGCAGAGTATTTGCCGACAGGCTTGAAGTCGATACCTGCCAGCCATCTGTTTGCGACGAACATTACGCGCATTGCGGTGCGGCGTGGCGCTTTCCTGCGCGAATACGCAGTGGATTTCATACGTCAGCTGGCCCCGAAGGTATCGCTGAAAGAGTTGGCCGAGGTGGTCAGCTGGCGCAAGCAGTCCTGAAACTGACCTCACCTCGTCGCAATTACCCTCCGCAATCGATGGTGCTCCCGGTATAGTGCGTGTGCGAGCCAAGCATCGCGCATTATAAATAAAACAATACTCTGGGAGACACACGATGATCCGTTACACCTTGGCTCGCTGGTTTGCGAGCCTTGCGCTATTGTTTGCGGTCGCGATGCCGAGCTTTGCTGCTGACAATTACCCCTCCCGTCCCATCACACTGATTGTTCCTTGGGCCGCAGGCGGTGGAACCGATGCCATCGCGCGCATCATTGGTTCTTTGCTCGAAAAAGAACTGGGGCAGCCGATCAATGTGGTCAATCGCACCGGTGGTAATGGCGTGGTGGGTCATACCGCAATTGCTTCCGCAGCGCCCGATGGTTATACGCTGGGTATGATCACGGTCGAGATCTCCATGTTGCACTGGACCGGCCTGACGCAACTCACGCCGCGCGACTACACGCCGATCGCGATGATGAACATCGATCCTGCCGGGGTCACCGTGCGCGCCGATGCTTCTTACAAGAGCATCGACGATCTGCTCAAGGCGATCAAGGCTAATCCTGGCAAATTCAAGGCATCGGGTGCGGGGCAGGGCGGTATATGGCATCTCGCGCTGGCGGGCATGCTCAAGGATCTGAAGATAGAGCCATCGACTGTGCCCTGGGTACCCGCGAATGGCGCCGCACAGGCGATGAATGATCTGGTGGCCGGCGGCGTCGAGTTCGTGACCTGCTCGCTACCCGAGGCGCGCGCACTGATCGATGCTGGCAAGGCACGGCCGCTGGTGCTGATGTCGGACAAAGCGTCTTCACTCTTTCCGAATGTGCCGACGCTCAAGACCGCGACCGGCAGCGGCTGGGCCATCGGCGCGTGGCGCGGTATTGCAGCTCCGAAGAATCTGCCTGCAGATATTCAGGCCAAGCTTGGCACCGCGCTGAAAAAAATCTATGACAGCAAAGAGTATCAGGGCTTCATCGCGAACCGAGGCTTCGGACTGACCTATGCGGATGCGAAAGGCTTTGAGCAATTCATGGCCAAGAGCGACTCTGATATGGGTTCGGCCATGAAGGCCGCGGGTCTGACGAAATAGGAGCAGGCATGAGGTTCAATGATGCGGTCAGCGGCGCGGCGCTGCTCGCGCTGGCCATCGCCATTCTGGTCAACATCAGCACCTATCCGGTGATCGCCGGGCAAAGCGTAGGACCCGCCGTGTTCCCCGGCCTGCTGGCGATCTTGCTGATCCTCTGCGCATTGCTGCTGATCCGAAAAGGCATGGTCGACTCGCGGGCAGAGGCATGGGTCACGCTCGGTGATTGGATGAAGTCGCGGTATCACCTGCGGAATTTTCTGGTGACCATCGCTTCTCTGGTGTTCTATATATTTGCCTCCGAGCCGCTGGGTTTCTTGTTGTGCGGCACGGTGATACTTGCAGCGATGTTCTGGGCGCTTGCAGTGCGCCGCGTGCTGATATTGCCGCTGGCGGTGCTCATCACTCTGGTCATTCACACCGTGTTTTACAAAGGCTTGCGCGTGCCCCTGCCGTGGGGCGTGCTGCAAGCCTTGCAGTGGTGAGGAGAGGGTGCGATGACGGCGGCCATCTGGATGCAGGCACTGGGGATGGTGTTCGATCCCTACGTGATACTGGTGATTGTGTGCTCGGCTGTCTTTGGCCTGTTCGTTGGCTGCATACCCGGGCTGACGGCAACCATGGCCACCGCGCTGCTGGTACCGATGACGTTTTTCATGCCGCCGGTACCTGCGGTGGCGGCGATTGTCACGGCCACTGCCATGGCAATTTTTTCCGGCGACATTCCCGGGGCGCTGCTGCGCATTCCAGGCACGCCAGCATCCGCGGCGTATGCGGATGAGGCTTATCAACTGACGCTGAAAGGGCAGGCCGAGATCGCACTGGGTGCGGGATTGGTATTCTCAGCGATCGGTGGTTTATTCGGGACGGCGGTGCTGATTCTGTTCTCGCCTTCGCTGGCCGAGTTTGCGCTGAAGTTTTCATCGTTCGAGTATTTCTGGCTGATGATACTCGGACTATCTGGCGCAATCTTCATTGGTAACAGCAGTTTGCTGAAAGCATCGGTGTCACTGTTGCTCGGTTTGCTGATCGCCTGTATCGGTCTGGAGAATCCGGCCGCGCATCCGCGATTTACTTTCGGCGTGCCCGAGCTGATGAGCGGTATTGAGCTGATACCCATGATGGTCGGGATGTTCGCGGTTTCGGAACTGCTGCGCTACATCACGGACCTCGATCCACCGGCGGTCATCCTCACCGAAAAGATAGGCAATATTTTCGCCGGTATGTGGAAATTACTGGTCAAGTATCCTTGGCAGCTGGTACGCGGCAGCCTCATGGGCACCGTCATTGGCATTCAACCCGGTGCCGGTGCTGACATGGCCGCCTGGATGAGCTACGCGACCAGCAAAAAATTCTCCAAAGAGCCAGAGAAATTCGGCACTGGGCATGTCGAGGGTGTGGTGGAATCCGGCGCCGCCAATAATTCGGCGCTGGCCGGCGCATGGATACCAGCGATCGTATTTGGTATACCGGGCGATTCCATCACCGCGATCGCCATCGGCGTGCTGTACCTGAAGAACATGAATCCCGGACCGACAATCTTCATCAACAACCCGGAAAACATCTACGGCATTTTCATTGTGTTCCTGCTGGCGAATCTGATCATGCTGCCACTGGGCTGGCTGACCGTCAGGATGGCGACCAAGGTACTGCGAGTCGCGCGCAATATTCTGATGCCGACTATCCTGCTGTTTTGTATCGTCGGTTCCTTCGCCGTCACAAACTCCGTGCTGGGTGTGGTGCTGATTCTGTTCTTCGGATTGGTGGCCTTTGTGATGGAGGAGAATGGTTTTCCGGTGGCGCCTGCGATTCTTGGTGTTGTGCTGGGTAAGATGCTCGAAGAAAATCTGGTGACGTCGATGATCAAATCCGATGGTGATCCTTTCGTCTTCTTCACGCGGCCTATCGCGATGTGGCTGGCACTGGGTACGCTGGTGGTGGTGCTGTGGCCCGTGATGAGCTGGCTGCTGGGGCGGCGAAAAGCGGTCGCATGAACCTGCGCCTTTTCAGAGTTCGGATCGGATTATGGGATACTTGCAAACGGTTTGATCAGGTCGCTGGTTGCGCCGGCATCTCCGGTGCCGTTGGCAGGGTACACACCCGCCTGCAAGCCAGTGCCGCTCGCGAGCGGGCCATGTGCAGTGCGATTGGAGTGCTGCACCCTGCCATCGGCACCACGAGACAAGTTCTTGAAGATATAATTGAAAAACATGATGCACGAGGAGAGCTAAATGTTCGGATTGATCGTTTTTCTGATCTCTTTGCAAGAGGAAATCAGTGTGTCCAATCATCTGAGTCGCGAAGACTGCGAGGTCGCGGCGACCGCCATCCAGAAGAGCGAAGATGTGAAAAGCGTGCGATGTGTGTATTTCAAGCCCAAGAGCGTTGAAGAGGGCTTCTGATGTGCCAGTAAGGCGCCGGGTATGACTGCGTGATTAGCCGTCTGTCGTCGCTTATGCCGAGAGCCTGCTCTGTGATGAAACCCGTCAAGTCGGCCGGCGCCATCCGAGGCGCTTTGCTGGCATTGCTTGTTGTTTCAGTGCCGGCGGCAGCTTACAACTACCCCAGAGACAGAAAAGATCTGAACACGTATCGGGCGACCTACAAATGTCGGTACGATGGTTTCCGTAAATTCGGTTCGGTGGTTCGATTCACTGCGGATGGTGATGAGCGCCCGGTCTACTTCAAGATAGACCGTGGCTGGAAGCTCGATGCCAAACAGCGGCTTTTCAAGAAATCCTACAAAAGCGAAGAATTGACGGTGAGCGGAAAAACTTTCCCCCCGCGCTTTGTCAATGCCATTTTCGTGATCGACGATCTCAAGCTGGTCCGAGAGCACGGGTTTGTTGACAGCCCGGTGGATTACATCGCTTACTATATTTGCGCAGAAATCGATTAAGTCGCGGGCTCACTCGCGTCAGTACTGTCTGCGGGCTCTACCGCACAATCTCAAGTACAACCGTGTATTGCGTAAGCAAGCGCTGCTGATGCGCATGCAGGTCGACAGTGGCTTGCGTTCTGACAGAATATCTACAGCAAAGTTTCCAATATGATATCCATTACGAGCT
>JBEDGK010000322.1:0-19824 GCA_041174665.1 Pseudomonadota bacterium | reverse complement strand
ATCCATGCGACCGCGCGCCGCTTAGGTCAGATATTTCTTTTTCTGATAACTTTTCTCAAACTCGGACACTTCGAAAAAATGCAATATCTCGTCTCTTCGCAGGAAAGTATCGATCTGGCCTAGTTCGATGAGAGAGCGTGTGTAAGCAGACTCAAACAGAAGATAAGAAGCGAGCGCGGCACCGCGTCGCTCCGTAGCACCAATTGCAGAGAGCAAGGTACGAATCGGCAAAGGCAGGCTACCGACGTGACGGCTGGCGATGGTATCGAGCGGCTGCGACGGAGTCATCGCCAGCATCTCCACCGGGCGCAGCGAGGTTTGCCTGCGCTGTTCCGTCGTCAGCAATGACAGCGTCGCATTAATACGGTTAAGCCTTTCGATATCCGAAGACAAGCCATCCAGAAAAATGCTCGACATCGCGTGACCTGCGATTTGCGCGAGACTGGGATAACCCGCAAATTGAGAAAACTCACGCTGCGGACCGCCCATGTTGCCGGCTCCTATCACCAATACCTTGCTCGCACCCAGATGAATCGCCGGCGAAATGGGTGCGACATCCCGCATCGAGCCATCACCGAAATATTCACAGCGTTCGTTGCAGTACAAAGGTACTGCAGGAAAGATCAGTGGTATCGCAGACGACGCCAGCAAGTGATCGACACCGATTTGCTGCGGCACTGAGGAGCGCAGCGCGCGACTCCAAGGCGCAATCGGCTCTCTGGACTGATAAAAAATGACGTGTCGTCCAGCGGTATAGGAAGACGCTGATACTGCCAGCGCATCCAGCACGCCGCGACCAATCACGTGATCGAGCCGCGGTAGGTCTAGCATGCGATGAAGCAAACCGACCAGCGGCGAATTGTCCAGCAGAGAATTCGGCGGCTGAGTGCGCCATTTCCGTAGCAGCCAGCCAAAAGACAACAAGGATAGCCAGCGCGCCCCAGATCGAATCACGCCTATCGAATCCGCGCGATAGACTTGCTCGACATCCAGTTCGCGCCAGATCCGCAGCAATACCGTGATGCTCTCTTCAAAATTATCCGCACGACTTGCGAGCGCTGCCGCATTGAGTGCACCCGCCGACGTGCCACAGATGATCTTGAAGGGCAGCTCAGTGGCCGGCCACCCCGTCTCACTGAGCAGCGAAAAAATCGCCTGCAACACGCCGATCTGGTAGGCCGCGCGCGCGCCGCCACCGGCAAGAAACAAGGCTATTTTTGGCGACTGAGACATGGCCGCAGAGTAAACCCGGAATCGCTCCCGGGAACAGTCTCTCTCGCTACTATGACATCTCTGCCACAGTGCCCTGCCGCACCCGCCCTGCGCGGCGGGCAGCGACATACAGCGAAGTCTTACTTCGGCTGCATGCGTATTGCGCCATCAAGACGAATGGTCTCGCCATTCATCATCGTGTTTTCAATAATGGTCTTGGCCAGATGGGCATACTCGGCTGGCTTGCCCAGACGCGGGGGGAAGGGCACCATGCGACCGAGTGCATCCTGAACTTCCTGCGGCATGCCCAAGAGCATCGGCGTTTCGAAAATGCCTGGGGCAATGGTCATCACGCGTATGCCATTGCGCGACAAGTCGCGCGCCATCGGCAGGGTCAGGCCGACCACGCCGGCTTTGGATGCGCCATACGCTGCCTGACCAATTTGACCATCGTAGGCGGCGACCGATGCCGTATTGATGATCACGCCGCGCTCGCCAGCGGCGTTCGGTTCCTGATTGCTCATCGCAGCGGCAGCGAGACGCGACATGTTGAAGGTACCTACGAGATTGATGTTGACCACGCGCTGAAAAACATCCAGCGGATGTGCGCCATCCTTGCCCACCGTCTTGACTGCAGGCGCCACACCGGCGCAGTTAATCAACCCGACCAGCTTGCCCATCGATTCGGCGGCAGCGACAACAGCCAGGCCGTCAGCTTCGGAGGTCACGTCGCATTTGACGAACTTGCCTTTTAGCTCTGCGGCAAGCTTTTCACCTGCCTCCACCTGCACATCCGCCAGCACCACCTTGCCACCGTTATCGACGATCATGTGCGCAGTTGCAGCACCGAGGCCCGAGGCGCCGCCAGTGATGATGAAGACATTGTTCTTGAATTCCATGCTTGCTCCAGAGTCGAGAGTAGAAAAATAGTAATGCGTTCGGCCGCAACTTGGGTTGCCGCGAGAAGCCAAGTTGTAATGATACCGCCGCTAACGATAAAGGCAGCCGAAGCTGCCTTTATCGGTTCGCAAAGCCAGGCTTTGCGATGTCGTTTGTGCTTACCCGATCATGCCGGACGAACCCAGCAGAGGAACGATCAGCAGCGCGACGATGTTGATGATCTTGATCAACGGGTTGACCGCAGGGCCGGCGGTGTCCTTGTAGGGATCACCGACGGTGTCGCCGGTCACCGCAGCTTTATGGGCTTCGCTACCCTTGCCGCCGTGATGACCGTCTTCAATGTATTTCTTCGCGTTGTCCCATGCACCGCCGCCGGTACACATCGAGATTGCTACGAAGAGCCCGGTCACGATGGTGCCCATCAGCAGACCTCCGAGCGCCTTCGGACCCAGCACGAGACCCACGACGATGGGAACCACCACGGGCAGCAGCGAGGGGATCATCATTTCCTTGATCGCCGCTGCCGTCAGCATGTCGACCGCCTTGCCATACTCCGGCTTGCCGGTGCCCTCCATGATGCCCGGGATCTCGCGGAACTGACGACGCACCTCTTCCACTACCGAACCGGCTGCACGACCTACGGCTTCCATCGCCATCGCGCCGAACAGGTAAGGAATCAGACCACCGATGAAGAGGCCAATGATCACCATCGGATCGGATAGATCGAAATTGACCTCGATGCCACGCGCATGCAGCGCATGCGTGTAATCGGCGAACAGTACCAGCGCCGCCAGACCCGCTGAACCGATCGCATAGCCTTTGGTCACCGCCTTGGTGGTGTTACCCACCGCATCCAGCGGATCAGTGATGTCACGCACGCTGTCCGGCAATTCGGCCATCTCGGCAATGCCACCGGCATTGTCAGTGATCGGACCATAGGCATCCAGTGCGACGATGATGCCTGCCATTGACAGCATCGCCGTCGCGGCGACTGCAATGCCGTACAAACCGGCTAGAGCGTATGACACCACGATGCCCGCGCAGACGAACAACACCGGCCAGGCAGTCGATTTCATCGAGATGCCAATGCCAGCGATGATGTTCGTTGCATGCCCCGTCGTCGACGCCTGTGCGATGTGCTTCACCGGATGAAAATCCGTGCCGGTGTAGTACTCGGTGATCCAGACCATGGCAGCTGTCAGCACGAGACCGACCACGCAGGAGCCAAACAAGGCCATGGCGCTCGCGGTTCGCTCACCTGACATTACGATCGGCTCAGGGAACAGCGTGATCGTCACAAAATAGAACGCAATCAGCGATAGCACGCCGGACACAATCAGTCCGCGATACAGTGCAGGCATCACGTTGCGCATATCGGGTTTGGCCTTGACGAACATCACGCCAATGATTGATGCAATGATCGATACCCCACCAAGAATCAGCGGGTAAATCACGGCAGCTCCCGGCGCCGACACCACCATCAGCGCGCCCAGCGCCATCGTGGCGATCAGTGTCACGGCATAAGTCTCGAACAAGTCAGCGGCCATACCTGCACAGTCGCCGACGTTATCACCGACGTTGTCAGCGATCACGGCAGGATTGCGAGGATCATCTTCGGGAATACCGGCCTCGACCTTTCCCACGAGATCAGCGCCAACGTCCGCACCTTTGGTGAAGATACCGCCGCCCAGACGCGCAAAGATAGAGATCAGCGAGGAACCAAAAGCCAGACCCAGCAGAGGCTTTAGCGTCGCCGAATCGGGATGCTCCAGTCCACCGATGAAGTAATAGAAGAGCGACACGCCGATCAGGCCCAAGCCGACGACCAGCATGCCGGTAATCGCGCCGCCACGGAAAGCCACATCCAGCGCCGGACCGATGCCATGCGTGGCAGCCTGCGCAGTACGCACATTGGCTCGCACCGACACATTCATGCCGATGAAGCCGCACGCACCGGAGAGCACCGCACCGACCACGAAACCGATCGCGGTGAGCCCGTCAAGGAAAACTCCGATCAGGATCGCCAGCACGACACCCACGATCGCAATCGTCCGGTACTGACGAGCGAGGTAAGCGGCGGCGCCGGCCTGAATTGCTGCGGCGATTTCCTGCATGCGGGCATTACCCGCATCCTGGCCGAGAATCCAGCTTCGGGAGACCAAACCGTAGATGACGGCGATCAAGCCGCACACCACGGCAAACCACAAGCCCTGTGTTGCCATATCTCTCCTCCAAAAGTTCCTACAGTGGTTAACTTCCTCTGCAGCCCGCCCTCTCTGGAACGGTGCTGCGATTTGCTGCAAACTCCGCGTGTCACCCGGAATGCGCCGGCGGCTCCACGCTTCAGACATCGACAATCGCTACGGTGACGCTTGTGTCGACCATGAAAAAAGCGGACCGGCGGTCCGCTTTTTTCATGGCCTGCGATTATTTCTCCAGCGCCGCAAACGCCAGGTCGCGAATTTCCTCGACAGGACCGACACCAGCGATCTTGCGGTACTTGGGCGCGCCCGGGTGACCCGATTGTGCCCAATCGTTGTAGTAACCGACCAGCACCTTGGTCTGCTCGTGATAGACCGAGAGCCGCTTGCGCACGGTCTCTTCGCGATCATCGTCGCGCTGGATCAGTTCTTCGCCGGTGTGATCATCCTTGCCCGCGACCTTGGGCGGGTTGAATTTGACATGATAGGTGCGACCCGAGGCCGGATGCACGCGCCGCCCACTCATGCGCTCGATGATGGCTTCATCGGGTACATCGATCTCAAGCACATAATCAATCTCGACGCCTGCATCTTTCATCGCGTCGGCTTGCGGGATCGTACGGGGAAAACCATCGAACAGATAACCGTTTGCGCAGTCTGGCTGCTGTAGCCTGTCTCTGACCAGGCCGATAATAATGTCGTCCGAGACGAGTCCACCGGCATCCATCACTTTTTTTGCTGCAAGACCCAGGGGTGTGCCTTCCTTCACCGATGCGCGCAGCATGTCACCCGTAGAAATTTGCGGTATGTTGTATCGCTCTTTGATATACGCCGCCTGCGTTCCTTTGCCCGCACCCGGCGCCCCCAATAAAATCAGCCGCATTACTTTTTCCTTACGCGTTTCTCGACACTGCAAACCGCGGTCTCGCTTGCCAACTCAGCATTGTCTCTTAAATAGCTTGCCCGAAACTTACCACAGATTCGCATGGTCACGACGTCAAAGGCGGGTGAAAGGCTTGCTCAAAGAGCAAAATAAGAGCGCACTCGCTCAAGATCCTCCGGCGTATCGACGCCAGCATGCGGGGCTCGTGCGACACGGTGCACTGCAATACGAAAGCCATTCCAGAGCACGCGCAATTGCTCGAGCGCTTCGATATTTTCGACTGGCGACACCGGCAGCGCAGGATACTGCCGCAAAAAATCGCAACGATACGCATACAAGCCAATATGCCTGAGCGGCTGATATCCAGAGGGCAGTTCTTTCAGATCTTCGAGCTGCTTGACGCTGCCGAAAACGTCACGGTGCCAAGGTATCGGTGCACGCGAGAACAAAAGCGCACAATCAGACGCATCGAGCACGACCTTGACCACATTCGGATTGACGACATCCGACATCGAATCAATCGGATGCGCGGCGGTCGCCATCGGTACCGCGGACGATATCAACGCCGCACAGGAATCGATCAAGCCGGGATCGATCAGCGGTTCATCTCCTTGTACATTAACGATAACCGCATCGTCAGGTAGATCAAGTGCCTCGGCCACTTCAGCGATGCGGTCAGTCCCGGAGGGATGATCAGCACGTGTCATGCAAACGTCGACCTGATGCTGCTGACATGCCAACTGAATATCCGGATGATCCGTTGCCACCACGACGCGAGCCGCACCGGACAAGGCGGCACGCTCTGCGACGCGAACAATCATCGGCTTGCCGCCAAGATCGGCGAGCGGCTTGTTGGGCAAACGCGTCGATGCCAGCCGCGCGGGAATAATGATCGTGTAACTCATGCGCGAACACCGCGACACGATACGGGGCCCTTAATCACTGCGCCGACTCGGTACCGTCGCCGGGCGCCGCGGCGAGATCGCGCGCCTCCTCCGCCCACAGGATAGGAATGCCATCGCGAATTGGATACGCCAGATGATCAGGATTGCAGATCAGCTCTTGCGCCTGCTTGTCGTACTTTAGTGGCCCCTTGCACAACGGGCAGACAAGGATGTCAAGCAGTCGGGTATCCACGCAATTTCTCCACTAGGTATTTTGACAGCGGACCATCAATGGCCGCCTGCACGGGAACGACCCATAGACGCGAGTCGGAGGCGATCGCCTCTTTGTGAATGCATTTTACTGCATCCTTTTCCGTGATCAGGATGATGTCGGCATCAAGATCCGCAAACGGATTGGTGGAAAAATCAAAATGGTCCGGCAGCGCCAGTGTGTGCGACAGGTTCACTCCCAGATTCCTCAACATCAAAAAGAACCGCTCAGGGTGACCAATGCCAGCGGCAGCGGCAATGCGTGCAGTCACCGGAAGGTCGTGTAGTGCCAAGGTGCTGTGGGGAGCACTCAGGCCTCGCGCTTCACTACCCCGCAAATGCATGGCAAACGTTTGCTTGCCGACAGCCACTGCGCCGCCATTCACCAGATGAAAATCGAAACGGCGCGATGCTGGCTCGCGCAGCGGCCCAGCGGGCAGTAGCCAGCCGTTGCCAACGCCACGCTCATCGGACAACAGGATCTCGATATCGCGGCGCAGCGCATAATGCTGCAGACCATCATCCGCAATCAGCACGTTCACGTTCGGGTAAGCGGCGAGCAGCGATTCTGCTACCGCTGCACGACGTTGTCCGACGAATACCGGCGCGCCGCTGCGCTGACAAATCAACAATGGCTCGTCACCAGCGATTGCAACCGGTGTGTCTTCCCTCACCTGCCGCACCTGATCGGCATCCGTGCCATGACCGCGCGAAATCACGCCGGGCACATAACCATACGCCCGCAATTGCTGTACCAGCCAGATCACCAGCGGCGTCTTGCCGGTACCGCCAACATAAATATTGCCGACTACGATCACGGGAACGGCGATTGCGTGCGAACTGAACAGACCCATACGGTAGAGCCAGCGCCGGCAGCCCGTCACCACACCGAACAGCAGCGACAGCGGCAGCAACAACCAGGCCAGCCAGCCGCGGCGCTGCCACTCGCGCGACAATAGCGTTTCCAGAAAAGCGCGCGGTATCATGTCCGCGCTAGCGCGAAGGCGCAGAGTGAGCAGCAAACACCAGCCGCGCGAGACCGGCATTGCGCGCAGCTTCCATGAGTTGCACCACTGATTGATGGCTGGCCGTGGCATCAGCGTGAATCTCGACTGTGATATCCGGATTACCCTGCGCCGCCTCGCGTAGCGCCGAAGATAGCGCCGCCGGATCACCTGCCGAGATGCGCTGTTGCTGGACTGCATAGCGCCCCTGAGAATCGATGGCGACGGTGAGCGATTTCGGCAATGCGGAGGTGTCGCCACTCGCCGAGGGCAGGCTGACCTGTAAGCTGGTGTATCGGCTGAAGGTGGTGCTGACCATTAGAAAGATCAGTATCACCAGCAGCACATCAATGAAGGCGATCAGGTTAATCTCGGGCGCCGCGCGACGCTGACCTTTGCGAAAATTCATCAGCTGTTCCGCTCGCCGGTCATGGTGTCGACGAAACGCACCGCCTGCTGCTCCATGTCGATCACGAAGCTATCGACCAGCGCATGAAAGTGCCGATGGAACACCAGCGCAGGCATCGCCACGGCGAGTCCGAAACCCGTGTTGTAAAGTGCGACAGAAATCCCGTGCGCGACCTGCAGGGGATCCGCTCCCACACCGCCGGTCGCGCCGAATAACTCGATCATCCCGATCACGGTACCGAACAAGCCCATCAGCGGCGCCAGCGTCGCCACCGTGCCCAGCGTAGTCAGGTAGCGCTCGAGTTGATGCGCAGCCGCTCGGCCGGCTTCTTCGATCGCTTCTTTCATTGCTTCGCGCGATGCGCCGAGATTACGCACACCAGCGGCTAACACCCTGCCCAGCGGCGAATTCTGCTCCAGTTGGCTGATCGTCTCGGCATCGACGCTGCCGGCGCGGGCCAAGGCAATCACATCAGGCAAGAGCGCGTCCGGAAGAATGCGCGCGGCGCGCAGATACATTAGCCTCTCGATGATGATGGTCATGGCGATGACCGATGCGGCCAGCAAAAACCAGATGGGCCATCCTGCGGCGTGGATAATCGCAAGCAAGTCGCTACTCCTGCATTGGGGAAATAATGGACGCTGACTGTAACCGCTTCAGCAACCCCCGGCAAGCCAGGCGTTGAGCACTCGGGTTCGCGTGCACTCACTGCAGCTTTGTTCCCTATATTCTCATGGATTTCGTGACAAAATCTTGTTCACAAGGTCTGTGGACAAGCGTGTGTGCAAGCGCCCTGGAAACCGCGGAAGTCCATGATTTATCAGGAAATTCCGGCACTGCCCGCCCGCCGCGCACCACGGTAGGCAGGGCTTCACGAATACCCGTTCAATGCACGGGCGGCAGCGAACGAGCGACAATGCGGCTCACCGCAGCTCCCATGGACCGAATCTGATGTTCGAAGACAACCAGACTCCCAGCAACGCCAACACGCAGATCCTGACCGTCAGCCAGCTGAATCAGGCCGTGGGCCGGCTGCTGGAGAAAAGCTTTGCGCTGGCTTGGGTCAGCGGCGAAATCTCCAACTTCACCCGGGCGGCTTCCGGCCACTGGTACTTCACGCTCAAGGATGCCAATGCCCAAGTACGTTCGGTAATGTTCCGTGGTCGCGCCCAGTATGTCGATTTCAATCCGCGCGAGGGTGACAAGGTTGAAGTCAGAGCAACGGTCGGGCTATATGCCGCACGCGGCGACTTCCAGCTGAATGTCGAGGCCATGCGCAAAGCCGGCGTGGGCAATCTGTATGAAGCCTTCGTGCGCCTTAAAGCAAAGCTCGCGGCCGAAGGTTTGTTCGACGAAGCGCGCAAGCGTGAGCTGCCCGACTTTCCGCGCACCATTGGCATCGTCACCAGTCCGCAGGCGGCAGCTTTGCGCGATGTACTCACCACATTCCGGCGGCGTGCGCCGCACATTGCGCTGGTGCTGTATCCGACCACAGTACAAGGCGAGGGCTCGGCAGAAAAAATCGCCGAGGCGATCCACAGTGCATCGCGTCGCGCAGAGTGCGATCTGCTCATCGTCTGCCGGGGCGGTGGAAGCCTGGAAGACTTGTGGTCTTTTAATGATGAACAAGTCGCGCGCGCTATCGCGGCTTGTCGTGTGCCAGTCATTTCCGGCGTGGGTCACGAGACTGACGTCACCATCGCAGATTTCGTCGCTGATTTGCGCGCACCAACGCCGACGGCGGCTGCGGAGCTGGCCGCCGCACCGACGGGTGACTGGGTGGCCGAGCTGGAAGAACTCGCTCACGGCCTCAGCCATCAACTGCGCCGGCATTTGGACGAGCGCGAGCAGACGCTGGACTGGCTGGCGCACCGGCTGCAAAGTCCGTCCACTGCGATCAACCACCATAAACTCAAACTGAGTGGGCTAGCGATACGTCTCAGTCATGCGACATCAAGCCCGGTGACAGCAGCGCGCTTTCGGCTGGATCACATCACCAACCGCTTGCGGCATGCGATGCCGGATACCCGGATGGCCCGTGCGCGCGTAACAGCACAGGCAACGCGCTTGCATACGGCATTCAGCCAGGGAAAAGTTTCTCGTCAGCATGCGCTAGCCTCTGCGCGCGAGCAGCTTGAACTGCTGGCGCCGCAGCGTACACTGGAGCGCGGCTATGCCATCGTCTCCGATGGTGCGGGCAAGATTTTGCGGCGCCCCGCCGAAATTCTCGCTCCGCAACGACTGACTCTGACACTCGCTGGGGGGAAAACCGCGATCGACATCAGTGCCGCCACGCCCGAGGATTGAGTGCCCGCAGTCAGGCAAGGCAGCAGCCGATCGAAAATGCTGGCTTGGGCTATACTTCGGCGCGTAGTTACATAAGGGGCAATTCGGCCCGCTGCGACAGGTGATGGGCTGCAGCGATATTCTCCGCCCCAATAAAAACAGATGAAGTTCATTTCAGGGAGGTTTTATGGCTGCAGTTCTGCAATCTTTGGGACGTACCATCATCGCCGGCGTGGTCATTTTGATTCTGCTGGTGCTGATCTCTGCGGGCGTCTCTGGCGTGGGCCCGCAATTTGGTCATGCGTGGGGCGCATTCTTCATGCGATGGCTGCATGTGGTCTCGGGCGTGATGTGGATCGGCCTGCTCTGGTACTTCAACTTCGTACAGATTCCCTCAATGCCGAAAATCCCCGACGAGCAAAAACCGGCGATCGGCAAGGTCATCGCACCCACTGCGTTGTTCTGGTTCCGTTACGCGGCGCTGGCTACGGTCGTCACCGGCGCGCTGCTGGCCTGGATGAATGGTTACCTCGTCGCCGCGCTTGGCCTGCAGCAGCCAGTGCACGCGATTGGCATCGGCATGTGGCTCGCACTGGTCATGGCGTTCAATGTCTGGTTCATCATCTGGCCAAACCAGAAAAAAGCGCTGGGCATCGTGACCGTCGAGCCCGAAGAAAAAGCAGCAGCAGCCCGCTTGGCGATGCTGACTTCGCGCTTCAACACGATGCTGTCCATCCCGATGCTGTACATGATGGTGGCACAGCAGAACGCCGGCCTGTAATCATCGGCAAGCGTCAACAAAAAGCCCGCGAACTTCGCGGGCTTTTTTTCGTCTGTCGACTTGCCGATTCAGAGCGCATTCACCGGTATCTTCAGATACGCCACGCCATTCGTATCCTTGGGCGGCATCTCGCCCGCGCGGATATTCACCTGTACCGCTGGCAAAATCAGCACCGGCATCTCCAGCGTGGCATCGCGCCGAGTACGCATCTCGACAAACTGCGCCTCGCTGATACCGTCATGCACATGAATATTCTTGCGCCGCTGCTCGCCTACGGTGGTCTCGAACGCAACGGGTCTGTCATTGGGTGGGTAGTCGTGACACATGAACAACCGTGTTGCATCGGGAAGACTGAGGATTTTCCTCGCTGACGCATACAGCGTCTTTGCATCGCCGCCGGGGAAATCGCAGCGTGCCGTGCCCACGTCCGGCATGAACATTGTGTCACCGACGAACACCGTATCGCCAATATGGAAAGCGACGCAAGCCGGCGTATGTCCAGGCACGTACAACGTCGATCCCGACAGCGCACCAAAACGAAATGCTTCGCCGTCTTTCAGCAGGTGATCGAACTGCGAGCCATTGGTCGCAAAGTCCGGCTCCAGATTGAAAATATCCTTGAATACCTGCTGCACAGTCGTGATGTGATCGCCGATAGCTGTCTTGCCGCCGAGTTTCTGCTTGAGATAAGGCGCTGCCGTGACATGGTCCGCGTGTGCGTGCGTCTCCAGTATCCATTCAACCTTCAGGTTCTTCTGTTTGACGAATTCGATCACCTTGTCGGCGGAATCGGTGCGAGTGCGGCCGGATTTCGGGTCATAGTCCAGCACAGAGTCAATAATGGCGCAAGCCGAGCCCTCTTTTTCATAGACTACATAGGTGACCGTCCAAGTGACGGGATCGAAGATTCCGTGAACTTGGGGATTTGGTGAATCAGTCATGGCAGGGCTCCGCTATTATATTTAACGTAATTACATTATATTGACGAACAATTTATTTGTCAATATAATGTAATCGTTGAAAGCGAGATACCGTGGTACCCGCACCCAAGCTGCGCCAAAAGTCACCACCAGAGGAGATCAGCATGTCAGCGAACGTCACCCGGCATACCGACAAATTCAGCACGGGGCCTCAGATCAGCCCGTCCGACCTGCCCGAAATTGCTGCGATGGGCTTCAAGACCGTGATCAACAACCGGCCCGACGGTGAGGGAGGCGCAGACCAGCCGAGCAGTGCCGAACTCGAAGCGGCCGCCAAGGCAGCAGGCCTGAATTACGACTACCTGCCCGTGATCAGTGGGCAGATCACCGAACCGCAGGCCAGAAAATTTGCCGAGCTGCTGGCCATCCGGCCCGGCCCGGTGCTGGCATTCTGTCGTACCGGCGCCCGTTCGCAACATCTGTATCGCTTGGCCAAGGGTCAATCATCGCCGGCCGCAATGTCGGGCGCCGCCGCAGCCGCCTGCAACTGGAGCGAGAGTCAGGACATCCTGATTGTCGGCGGCGGCAGTGCCGGTATCGGACTGGCTGCCAGCCTGAAGAAACGCCAGCCCAATCTGCAGATTGCCATCATCGAGCCCAGCAACAAGCACTACTATCAGCCGTCATGGACCTTGGTCGGAGCCGGCGAGTTTGATGCGCGCGACAGTGTGCGCGACATGGCCGAGGTCATGCCCGCCGGCGTCACCTGGATACGCGCCGCCGCGACCGGCTTTGATCCCGACAACCGACAGGTAATGCTGGATAACGGCAGCACGGTCAGCTATCAAAACCTCATCGTTGCACCTGGCCTGAAACTGGACTGGAAAGGTGTCCCCGGCTTAGAAGAAACGCTGGGCAAGCATGGCGTAACATCGAATTACCGGTTCGACCTCGCGCCTTACACTTGGGAACTGGTACGCAATATGAAATCCGGCAGCGCGATCTTCACGCAGCCGCCGATGCCGATCAAGTGCGCGGGTGCCCCGCAGAAAGCCATGTATCTATCCTGTTCCGAGTGGGAGCATCAAGGCATACTGAAAAATATTCAGGTCGATTTCCATATCGCGGGCGCGGTGCTGTTCGGCGTCGCGGATTTCGTGCCTCCGCTGATGAATTATGTGAAGCGCTACAACGCCCATCTGCATTTCAATTCGAAACTGGTAGCTATCGATGGCCCGGCGAAACGCGCATGGTTCGAAGAAAAAGACGCGAGCGGCAATGCCGTTCAAATTGAAAAGCGCTTTGATTTCATTCACGTCACGCCGCCACAAACCGCACCTGATTTCGTGAAACAAAGCCCGCTGGCAAACGCCGAGGGCTGGGTCGATGTAAATCAGGTGACGCTGCAGCACAATCGCTATCCGAATATCTTCAGCCTCGGCGATGCCTCTTCATCACCGAACGCAAAAACTGCCGCTGCAGCGCGCAAGCAGATTGTCGTCGTGGCAGAGAATCTGCTCGCCCTGCGCAGCGGACGTGAGCTGCCGACCAAGTACGATGGCTATGGTTCCTGCCCGCTGACCGTCGAGAAAGGCAAGATCGTGCTTGCTGAATTCGGCTTTGGCGGCAAGCTGCTGCCCACCTTTCCGCTGGATCCTACCGTCCCTCGCTCGTCGGCATGGATACTAAAGAAAAATATTCTTCCCGGGGTGTACTGGAACTTGATGCTCAAGGGTCATGAATGGCTGGCCAGACCAGAGGGCAGCTGAGCCATGCGGATTCAGGCGTGGATGCCGGCATGGCTCAGGCATTACCAGCGAGACTGGCTGAGCGGTGATGTGATCGCCGGCCTGATCGTGACGGTCATGCTGATACCGCAAAGCCTCGCGTACGCAATGCTTGCGGGCTTGCCTCCTGAGGTCGGGCTGTATGCCAGCATTCTGCCCTTGATCGCTTATGCACTGCTGGGTAGCAGCATGACCCTCGCCGTGGGTCCGGTGGCGGTCGCATCGCTGATGACCGCCAGTTCGCTCGCTCCACTGGCGGCGCAGGGGACGCCCGAGTATCTGGCGATGGCGATCCTTCTGGCTCTGCTGTCGGGCCTGATGCTTATCGGTGCTGGCTTGCTGCGTCTGGGCTTCCTCGCCTGGTTCCTCAGTCATCCTGTCATCAGCGGCTTCATCTCAGGCTCTGCAGTACTGATAGCGGTAGGGCAAATCAAATACCTGCTCGGCATGACATTCTCTTCAACCGGCGTGCTCTCGACGCTTGAGAGCTTGATCAAGCACCTGCCCGAAACAAACGTCGTCACCGCAAGCATCGGCATTACGGCGCTGGTCTTCCTGTTCTTCGCTCGCTCTCACCTCGCGGTGCTGCTGAAACGAATCGGTGTTCCAGTCAAAGCAGCTGAATTGCTCAGCAAACTCGCACCGATGACCGCTGTGATCCTCTCGACCGCCATCGTTGCGAGTCTGCATCTGGATGAAACTGCGCAGGTCTCCATCGTAGGCAAGGTCCCTGCAGGCCTTCCCGTACTCGCCCTGTCACTGCCCAGCTGGGAGGCGTTGCATGCACTGTGGGTACCCGCCATACTGATTTCACTGGTCGGTTTCGTCGAAAGCGTCTCGGTAGCACAATCGCTGGCGATGAAACGCGCACAACGCATCCAGCCTGATCGCGAATTGCTGGGCATTGGCGCAGCAAATATCGCCAGCGCACTGTCTGGCGGCTTTCCGGTCACTGGCGGCTTCGCGCGCTCAGTGGTGAATTTTTCGGCAGGTGCAAACACACCTGTGGCTGGTGTGATATCGGCACTGATGATGGGTGTGGTACTGATCGGACTGACCTCCTGGTTCCACTATCTGCCGCATACCGTGCTGTCTGCCACCATCATCGTTGCGGTGCTGGGGCTGATCGACATGCAAACACTCAAAGACGCCTGGCACTACGACAAAGCCGATGCGATTGCCCTGCTGCTGACTTTCTTTGGTGTGGTCGTCTTCGGTGTCGAAGAAGGCATCGTCATCGGCGTTGCACTGTCACTGGCCGTTCTGGTCTGGCGCAGCAGTCATCCGCACATGGCCGTCGTTGGCCGGGTTCCGGGCACCGAGCATTTTCGAAATATCGAACGGCATCACGTCGAGACGCAGCCCGGCCTGATTGCGCTGCGCATCGATGAAAGTCTTTATTTCGCCAATGCGCAAGTACTGGAAGAAAAAATTGAAAGCCTGCTTCAGCAACAACCTGAGACGCGCCACCTGCTGCTGATCCTGTCAGCCGTCAATCAGCTCGACACCACGGCGCTGGTGATGCTGACCGAGCTACAGCGCGGCCTCGCTGAACGACAAATCGAGCTGCATTTCGCAGAAATCAAAGGGCCCGTACTGGATCGCCTGCGCGACACACCACTGGGCGAACAGATGAAAGGCCGTATCTATCTCAGCACGCATCAAGCCTTTCTGGCGTGCGCGACCCGCTGATCGCCGATGCAATGCTCAAAGCGTCTCAGATCACCTGCTTGTTCCTCAAGCGATCAAGCTGCTCCTCGGCATATCCCAGCTCGCGCAAGAGTTCTGCATTATCTTGTCCGAGCGCGGGCGGCGCTCTGCGATAACTGACCGGCGTTTTCGACATCCTGATCGGCGATGCAACCAGATCCAGATCACCATGTGCTGCTGAGTGCAGCCGCAGCTGCATGCCGCGCGCTTGAACCTGAGGATCACGAAATACTCGATCGATGGTGTTGATTGGACCGCAGGGAAAATTCTCGCGCTTCGCCAGCGCACACCATTCATCGGTAGTCTTTGTCTGCATGACTTGGAATAGCCAGTCGCGCAAGGCCTGACGATGATGTACCCGCGCCTCATTGCTCGCGAAGCGTTCATCGCTGGCGACATCCGGTGCTCCGGCTGCGCGACACAGACCGGCGAACTGAGTGTCATTGCCAATCGCAAGCATCAGATAACCATCCTTGCAAGCGACAGGCTGATACGGCACGATGGAAGGATGCGCACTACCCATGCGCTGCGGCACCTTGCCACTCAACAGATAATTGCCCGCCTGATTCGCCAGTGCTGCCACCTGTACGTCCAGCAAGGCGATATCGATCTGCTGCCCCTCACCCGTTCTTTCACGATGAAACAACGCGGCGAGTATCGCATTCGTCGCATACAGGCCGGTCAGCAAGTCCACCACCGCGACGCCAACTTTCTGCGGGCCGCCGCCGGGCATCTCATCCGGCTCGCCGGTAATGCTCATCAGACCACCCATGGCCTGAATCAGGGCATCATAGCCAGGGCGCCCGGCATACGGGCCATCCTGCCCAAAGCCAGTAATCGAGCAATAAACCAGCCGGGGATTGATTAATGCGACGGAAGCATAGTCGAGATCATATTTCTTTAGCCCGCCGACCTTGTAATTCTCGACCAGCACATCGGCTTGTTTGATCAACCCGATCAGGATCTCACGGCCTTCAGGAAGCGTGAAGTCTAGCGTCAGTGAACGCTTGTTACGGTTCGCGCAAAAGAAATACGCCGCATCGCGTCCTTCCGTATCGACACGATCGACAAAAGGCGGACCCCAGCTGCGAGTATCGTCGCCCGTGCCGGGACGTTCGATCTTGATCACCTCGGCGCCAAGATCGGCGAGATTTTGTGTGGACCACGGCCCGGCCAACACGCGCGAGAGGTCGACGACCCGGATGCCTGCTAGCGCCGAGGCCATGATGTGCTCAGAAAAAGGCTTGTATGCCAGTCTGCGCGCGACCGAGGATCAGCGCGTGGATATCATGCGTACCCTCATAAGTGTTTACCACTTCCAGGTTCAGCATATGGCGCACGACGCCGTATTCATCGCTGATGCCATTGCCGCCCAACATATCACGGGCCATGCGCGCGATCTCCAGCGCCTTGCCACAGGAATTGCGCTTCATGATCGAGGTGATCTCGACGGCTGCCTTGCCTTCGTCGCGCATGCGGCCAAGGCGCAGGCAGCCTTGCAGCGCCAGCGTGATCTCGGTCTGCATATCGGCGAGCTTTTTCTGGATCAGCTGGTTCGATGCCAGTGGCTTGCCAAACTGCTTGCGATCCAGTGTGTACTGACGCGCGGTATGCCAGCAAAATTCTGCTGCACCGAGCGCCCCCCACGAGATGCCAAAACGCGCTGAATCGAGGCAGGTGAACGGGCCTTTGAGACCGCGCACCTCGGGGAAAGCGTTCTCCTGCGGCACGAAAACCTGATCCATCACGATCTCGCCGGTTGTCGATGCACGCAAGCCCATCTTGCCGTGAACCGCTGGGGCAGATAAACCCTTCCAGCCTTTTTCGAGAATGAAACCGCAGATCTTGCCTTCATCATCTTTGGCCCACACCACAAAAATATCAGCGATCGGGCTGTTACTGATCCACATTTTCGAGCCACTCAGACTGTAGCCAGCATCGACTTTTTTTGCACGGGTCTCCATACCGCCGGGGTCGGAGCCATGATTGGGCTCAGTAAGACCGAAGCAGCCTATCCATTCACCGTTGGCCAGCTTTGGCAGATATTTTTTGCGCTGGTCCTCAGTGCCGAATTCATAGATCGGCAACATGACAAGTGAGCTCTGCACACTCATCATCGAGCGGAAACCAGAGTCCACGCGCTCGATCTCACGCGCGATCAGGCCATAGCTCACATAGTTCAAGCCAGCACCGCCATACTCCGCCGGAATGGTCGGGCCCATCAGCCCAAGCTCACCCATCTCGCGAAAGATCGCCGGGTCGGTCTTTTCATGACGAAAGGATTCCAGCACTCGCGGCTTCAGCTTGTCCTGCGCGTAGGCGCGTGCGGCATCGCGCACCATGCGCTCTTCTTCGCTCAGCTGCTCATCCAACAGCAGCGGGTCTTCCCAGTGAAACTTGGCGGCACTCATGGCTTACTCTCCAGAACGATTCTTAACGCAGGCGGGCAGCAAGTTCGCCGATGATGCCACGCCGAAAAGCGAGCACACAGATCACAAAAATCAAGCCAGTCACCATGGTGACCGATTCGCCGATCGTATTGAACCACTCCACATGCGAGATCTTCGCCAGCCAAGTGCCCAGGTCGCCGAGCTTGTTTTCCAGCACGATAATAATGATCGCGCCCAGCACTGGGCCAAATAACGTGCCCATGCCACCGACCAGCGTCATCAGTACCACCAATCCTGACATCGACCAGTGCACGTCCGTGAGCGTGCCAAAACCCAGCACGACGGCCTTGGTCGAACCGGCCAGTCCCGCCAGCGCGGCCGAGAGCACGAACGCCAGCAACTTGTAACGATCGGTGTCGTAACCGAGTGAGATCGCGCGCGGTTCGTTCTCGCGCACGGCCTTGAGTACCTGTCCAAACGGTGAATGAATGATCCGCACCACCAGCAAGAAGGACAGCACCACGATGCCAAGTACCACGTAGTACATGGTGAGATCGTTCTTCAGGTCGATACTGCCCAGCAGCGTCCCCCGTGGTATCGACTGCAAGCCATCTTCACCACCGGTGAAAGGCGCCTGCAGGAACACAAAGAACACCATCTGCGACAGTGCCATCGTAATCATCGTGAAGTAAATACCCTGCCGGCGTATCGCCAGCTTGCCGATCACAAAACCCATGATGGCCGCATAGAGCACGCCCAGGGCAAGACCGATCTCGGTCG
Organism: Pseudomonadota bacterium; assembly: GCA_041174665.1. Lineage (GTDB taxonomy): Bacteria > Pseudomonadota > Gammaproteobacteria > Burkholderiales > Burkholderiaceae_D > Pernthalerella. Next base: position 1,407 of record JBEDGK010000322.1, on the reverse strand, counting down.
GCACGCCCCAGACTTTCAGCGCATGACCGGCGATGTAAGCGGAACCCCCGAAAAACGCTGCATGACCAAACGAGAGCAGGCCAGTGAAGCCGATCAGCAGATTGAATGCACAGGCAAACAGTGCGAAACACATGATCTTCATCAGCAGCACCGGATAAAGAAAGAACGGTGCGGCGAGAGCGCCGATCAGAACGGCGGCATAACCCAGCTTTCTCAGCATCGCAGCGGCTCCTTATTTCTCACGGCCGAACAGGCCGGCGGGGCGAACCAGCAACACGATCGCCATGATGATGAACACTACCGTCGCCGACAGCTCCGGATAAAACACTTTGGTAAGACCTTCGAGCACACCCAATCCGAGACCGGTGACGATGGATCCGAGTATGGAACCCATGCCGCCGATCACGACCACGGCAAAGACAACGACGATCAGGTTCGATCCCATCAGCGGTGACACTTGGAGCACGGGCGCAGCGAGCACGCCGGCGAACCCAGCGAGCGCAACTCCAAATCCATACGTGAGCGTGACCATCAACGGTACGTTGATGCCGAAAGCTTCGACCATCTTGGGATTTTCTGTGCCCGCCCGCAGATAAGCCCCCAGGCGGGTCTTCTCGATTACGAACCAGGTCGCAAGGCACACGACCAGCGATGCGAAGACTACCCATGCACGATAGTTCGGCAGCATCATGAAACCCAGATCTGTTGCGCCCGTCAGTTGGGACGGCACCGAGTAAGGTTGACCGGACACGCCATAGAAAGAACGGAACACGCCCTCTATCATCAGTGTGATGCCAAAGGTCAGCAACAGCCCGTACAAATGATCGAGCTTGTACAGCCAGCGCAGCATGGTCTTTTCGATGACGATGCCGAAGATCGCCACCATGACAGGGGCGACGATCAGCATAACCCAGTAATTGATACCAAAATAATTCAGGCCCATCCATGTGAGGAAGGCACCCATCATGTACAGCGCGCCATGCGCAAAATTGATCACATTGAGCAGACCAAAAATCACTGCCAGCCCTAAAGACAGCATTGCGTAGAACGAGCCGTTCACCAGCCCCAACAGCAGCTGTCCCAACAGAGCAGCCATGGGAATACCAAAAAATTCCATCTCAGACTCCCAGCAATTCGTTCAGCACAGAGGTCTTGGCCTCCAGCTCACCCGAAGCGAACTGTTCGACAATCTGGCCGTGCTCCATCACGTAGAAACGGTCGGCAAGCGGCGCAGCGAAGCGGAAGTTCTGCTCGACCATCACGATGGTGTAGCCCTGGCTTTTCAGTGTCGTAATCATGCGCGCCAGTGCCTGCACAATCACAGGCGCGAGGCCTTCGGAGATTTCATCGAGAAGCAAGAGCTTGGCACCTGTTCGCAAAATGCGCGCCACCGCCAGCATCTGCTGC